>NZ_MQSY01000028.1:0-138798 GCF_001921245.1 Aeromonas sp. YN13HZO-058
GGGAGGGGCGTGAATATCAAAGCGTGTTTGCATGAGGCGCTGGGGCACCCCATGCAACACGTAATTGGGACATAGCCTTTTCTTTTGTGCGCAATTCGGAGCCGGTGTGTGGCCCGGACAGGCGGATCAGGCCGGGAGGGCGGGCAGAGGCAGCAGCGAACAGAGACGGGTAGAAGAGGCGGCTAGAAGAAACGGAGAGCGGAGATGACCACTGTGATTGTGTCGCCACCGGCGTTTGTGCTGTAGTAACGCTCAGTTGCCCACCCCCCCAGCCGAGGTCCTCTGTGTCTGCATCTCTGTTCAAACCGGTTTGTCTGCTGATGCTCACCCTGCTGCTGGCGGGCTGCGCCACCCCTTACCTGAGTGAAAAGTCGTTCTGGAATGGCCAGACCGGTTTCTCCCAGACCCGGCTTGGCCCGGACAAGTGGCAGCTGGAGTTTGTCGGCAACGATCTGGTGGACAGGGAGACCGCCCGCAAATATGTGCTCAAGCGGGCAGGGGAGCTGGCGCTCGCAGAAGGCTATAGCTGGCTCGGCGTCGATGAGCTGACCATTACCCGTGATGCCGTCAGGGTGACCCCATCGCGGCCGATCTTCGGGTTTGACGAGGATGAACCGGATCTCTTTATGGCCCAGATGCAGGTGCAGCACCGCATCTCGGCGCTGCTCACTTTTCGCCTGTTGCCACGGGCAATGGATGAGCGAACCCTCAACGCGAAATATCTCGCCACAATTAAAACAAACAGCGATTAATATTGGTGGTTTGCAAGATCCATATCACATACACCTAATGGCAGCATAAAATTCTGGAACAACCCTCTAGATTTACCCCCTGCTTTTAGGCATTCTCCCAGCATACCAGCCGCTAGGAATCAACGGCTCGGATCACAAAAACGGACTGTAGTGGCTCCCATGCCACCGTTAACGGCTTGCACCAATCAAAACCGGGACTCCCCCATGAAAATGAATAAACTGACGGTCGCCATCCTCATCTCCATGATGTTTGGCATCCTCACCGGCCAGGGCTATCGCATGTTTGCCGCAGATCAGGCTGCGGATTTCGCCAATAACATCACTATCCTGACCGATATCTTCCTGCGACTGATCAAGATGATCATCGCACCGCTGGTCTTCACCACTCTGGTGGTCGGCATCGCCAAGATGGGCGACACCCGCACTGTCGGCCGCATCGGCGCCAAAACCCTCGGCTGGTTCATGCTGGCCTCCCTGATGTCCCTGAGCCTGGGTCTGGTGATGGTGACCCTGATGCAGCCGGGCGTGGGTCTTTCACTCTCCCTGCCCAATGACACCGCCAGTTCCGGTATTGCTGCCGGTGCCATTACCCTGAAAGATTTTGTGACCCACGCCATCCCCAAAAGCGTGGTCGAGGCGATGGCCACCAACGAGATCCTGCAGATCGTGGTGTTCTCCCTCTTCTTCGGTCTGGCTGCCGCCGCGCTCGGCGATCTGGCCAAGCCGGTGGTGGTGCTGATGGCCAGCGCTGCCGAGATCATGCTGAAAGTGACCGGTTACGTGATGAACTTTGCGCCGTTCGCGGTATTTGGTGCCATCGCTGCCATGGTTGCCAAAGAGGGGCTGGGTATTCTGGTCACCTACGGCAGCTTTATGGCCCAGTTCTACATCGCGCTGGCCTGCCTCTGGCTGCTGCTGATCGCCATGGGTAGCGTCTTCCTGCGTGGTCGCGTCATCAAACTGCTGGCGCTTATCCGCGAACCTATCCTGCTGGCCTTCTCTACCGCCAGCTCTGAAGCCGCCTATCCCAAGACCCTGGATCGTCTGGAGAAGTTCGGTTGTGACAAGCGCATCGCCAGTTTCGTGCTGCCGATGGGTTACTCCTTCAACCTCGATGGCTCCATGATGTACTGCACCTTCGCGGTGATGTTCATCGCCCAGGCTTATGGCATCGAGCTCTCCATGGCCCAGCAGATCACTATGCTGCTGTTGCTGATGGTCACCTCCAAGGGGATGGCCGGGGTGCCGCGCGCCTCTCTGGTGGTGATTGCCGCCACCCTGAACCAGTTCCATATTCCGGAAGCGGGCATCCTGCTGCTGCTGGGTATCGACCACTTCCTCGACATGGGCCGCTCTGCCACCAACGTGCTGGGTAACGCCATCGCCGCCAGCGTGGTTGCCAAGACTGAAGACAGTCTGGGCGAAACCGATGAACTGGGCGAGCGTGAACCCGCCAAGGCGTAACAACGGTTTAAGCCGCCCGCAGGGTTGGCAGGTTGAACGAAAAATCCCCGTCATGACCATGACGGGGATTTTTTTATATGGCGGGTGTCAGAAGCCGGAGCCCGGTTGCTGCAAAAACTCCACCTCTTCCGGCGTGCTGGTGCGACCCAGTATGTCGTTGCGATGTGGGAAGCGGCCAAAGCGCTCGATGATTACCTGATGGCGGCGGGCAAAGTCGGCAAATCCGGCGAAGGTCGCTTGCGCCGGTGTGCCGGCCTGCTCCGCTGCCAGTGTTTCGAACAGCGCCACGCTTCTGGCCTGCTGTTCGCGGGATTCGGCGTGCTCCAGCGGTAGATAGAAGAAGACCCGCGCCAGTGGCGAGAGGGATTTATCAGCCCCGATGGACAATCCTTTCAGGCAGAGATCCCGTGCCAGCGGATCCCGGGCAAAGGCCGCAGGCGTGCCGCGATGGATATTGCGCGGCAGCTGGTCGAGCAGCAGGATCAGCGCCAGCCGACCGCTGGTGGCATCGGCCCAGTGGGCGAGGCTGCCTTCGGCCGCGGCCTGTGCCGGCTCGCCGAAGCGGCTGGCCAGCAGGGTATCCGTTTCGCTGCTTTTTCCCCACCAGAGGGGGGCTTGCCGGGTGGCCCGGAGGGCGTCATCGGCCTCGTCGCCAAACCAAAGATCGAGCAGAGGTTGCCAGGGTTGCATGGGAACTCCTTGAGGTGATTCAGAGGGAACCAGGAACAAATGGCTCAGGGGTGCTGCCGAAACGGCGGCTTCTCGTTACACTGTGCCATCTTTTGCCCGAAAGACGTAACCCCGGAGCGATGAAGCGGGTCTGCTTATCCTGTCGCTCTCGCTGAGGGGTTTGCATCACTGATATAAGGAATCTCTGATATGGCCGGAACCAGTTGGTTGGCCCTGCTCGACGATATCGCCAGCGTGCTCGATGATGTGGCACTGATGACCAAGGTCGTGGTGAACAAGCGCGAGACATTTTTCGGGAAGACGTTTCTCACTGATATAAGGGATCTTTGATATGGCTGGAACCAGTTTGTTGGCCCTGCTTGATGATATCGCCAGCGTGCTCGATGACGTGGCACTGATGACCAAGATGGCAGCGAAGAAGACCGCCGGGGTGTTGGGGGACGATCTCGCCCTCAACGCGGAGCAGGTCTCCGGTGTGCGCGCCGAGCGGGAGCTGCCGGTGGTATGGGCGGTGGCCAAGGGCTCATTTCGCAACAAGCTGATCCTGGTGCCCGCCGCCATCGCCATCAGTGCGCTGGTGCCCTGGCTGATCACGCCGCTTTTGATGCTGGGGGGCGCTTACCTCTGCTTTGAGGGGGCCGAGAAGCTGGCGCACAAGTTCCTGCCTCATGAGGCGAGCGAGGGTGAGAGTCACGCCACCCCCATTCCCGATGATTTGGCCGCGTTTGAGCAGCAGAAAGTGAAAGGGGCGATCCGCACCGATTTTATTCTCTCTGCCGAGATCATCGTCATCGCCCTTGGCACGGTACAGGGGGCGAGCCTCGCGCTGCAGCTCTCGGTGGTGGCGGGCATTGCCGTGCTGATGACGGTGGGTGTCTACGGGCTGGTGGGGCTGATCGTCAAGCTCGACGATATCGGCCTGCACCTGCTGCAAAAGCCCGATGGCAGTGCCCTGCGCCGCGCAGTGGGGCAGGGGCTGCTGGTGACTGCGCCGCGCCTGATGCACCTGCTGGCACTGGTCGGCACCATCGCCATGTTTATGGTGGGGGGCGGCATTCTGGTGCACGGCTGGCCTTTTGCCCATCACCTGATTGAAGGGGCAGCCGCTGTCGTGGCCACCCTGCCGACCGTGGGGGCCGTACTGGCGGCGGTGACGCCGACCCTGCTTAACGCCGTGGCCGGTGTGGTGGCGGGTCTGCTGCTGGTTGCAGTGATGACGCTGGTGAGCCGTCTTGCCCCGGCCAAGGGATAAGGGAGCTTGCGGGCTATTTTCTCTTTTTTCCTCTCTTCATTTTTTTGCCTGCGGGACGCTCGGTCTCGGGCTTGGTGCCCGCAGGCCTGTTGCGCCTCCCGATGAAGGCCTTTGCGAGAAGCTATGTATCAACAACAGTGGAATAACGACCATATCTACCCGGGCCTCGACAGCCCCGAGCTGGAAGCGGACATGCGCGCCGCCCGCCACGCGCTGGAGGAGCTGGCCAGCTATATGGCGGGTCTGGACGCGGTGCGCGGCGATGACGCCGCGCTGCAGGATTTTTTGCGGGAAGTGCGGCTGCGCGCCCGTGATATTCGCCATATCGGCTGGAACGTCGCCATTCTGGCCGCGTGTCGCGGCAGTCAGGATGCGCGGGATCCGCAGGCCAAACAGCTGGCGTCCCGTGCCCGCGCCCTCAACGCCGATCTGTTCAAGACCCTGGCGCCGGTGGACGATCTGATGCTGGCGCTACCGGAAGAGGAATTCGCCGCGCTGATGAGGGATCCGCTGCTTGGCGAGGAGGCGTACCGCCTGCGCCATGAGCGTCGCTTGCAGGATCAGCGCCTGCCGGTGGCGGCGGAGCAACTGGTGATCGGCCTTGGCACCGATGGCTTGCACGCCTGGGGCAACCTCTATAACGATCTGGTGGGCAAGATCCGGCTAACCCTTGATGGCCGCGAGATGGGGCTGGCCGAGGCGAGCAATCTGCTCTCCAGCCCGGTACGTGCGCTGCGTTTAGAAGCCTTTGATGCCATCAGCGCCGGTTGGGAAGGGGAGCAGGAGACGGTTGCCGCCATCCTCAATGCCCTCAACGGCTGGCGGTTGGAGCTGGCCCGTCAGCGTGGCAAAACCCGTTTGCTCGATGCGCTGGATCTCTCCTGCCATCAGAGTCATATCGAACGCGCCACCCTTGATGCCCTGATGAGCGAAACCTGGCGGGCCCGTGGGCTGGGTCAGCGCGCCCTGGGGCTGATGGCTGCGCGGCTCGGACTCGACGATCTGGGGCCGGAGGATCTGTTTGCGCCGCCTCCGGCCGCCAGCAGCCGCGAGATCCCGTTCGAGGAGGCGATCGAGTTGATTGCCGATGCCTTTAGCCGTTTCGATCCCGAGATGGGGGCGTTTGCCCGCATGATGGCCGAGAAGGGGTGGATTGATGCGGCGCCTACGCCAAATCGCCGCACCGGCGCCTACTGCACCAAGTTTGCCGCGCCGGTGGAGCCGCGGGTCTTCGTCACCTATGCCGGTACCATGGACAATGTCATTACGCTGGCCCATGAGCTGGGCCACGCCTGGCACAACTGGGTCATTCGCGATCTGCCGATGAGCCAGCGCAGCTACCCCATGACGCTGGCGGAGACCGCCTCCATCTTCGCCGAAACCCTGGTGCGCAGCGCCCTGTTCGAGCAGGCGCAAAGCCCGGAAGATCAGCTGGCCATCGCCTGGGCGGAGGCCGATGGCGCCGCTACCTTTCTGGTCAATATCCCGGCTCGCTTCGATTTCGAGCAGGCCTTGGTGGCCGAGCGAGCGCAGGGCTATGTTCCCGCAGAGCGGCTCAAGGCGCTGACCGACGAGGCGTGGGGACGCTGGTATGAGGGGAGCCTGACCCGCTATCACCCCATGTTCTGGGCGGCCAAGGCACACTTCTCCATCGCGGGGCTGGGCTTTTACAACTATCCCTATCTGTTTGGTTATCTGTTCAGCCTCGGGGTCTATCAACAGTTGATGAGCCGCAAGGCGGCGGGGGAAGAGGGTGTTGCCGAGGCATATCGCGCCTTGCTGCGCGATACCGGCCGTATGAGCGCCGAAGATCTGGTGGCGAAACATCTGGGGCAGGATATCCGTGAGGCCGCCTTCTGGCAGGGGAGTCTGGCACAGGTAGCGCAGGCGGTGGAGCGCTTCGAACAGCTGCCAGCCTGATGGGTTGAGTGGCGATGTGAATAACAGGCCCCCGACAGTCTCGCTGTCCGGGGCCTGTTTGTTATGCCTGCTCCTGCTCCGGTTTGATGGGACCAACGAACAGAGGACGGGTCTGGTGACTCAGATCAGGCTGATAGCCGTTGAAGAAGAGGTTGAGTGCCACCGAGCTGATGGTGGCCAGCAGGATGCCGCTATGAAACAGCGGTTGTGCTGCCGCAGGGAAGTGCTGGAAGAAATTCCCTGAAACGGTGGGGATCATGCCGACCCCGAGGCTGATGGCGACGATGTAAAGATTGTGGCGGTTGGTGTTGTAATCGGCGCGCGCCAGAATGCGAATGCCGGTCGCCAGCACCATGCCGAACATCACTATGCCTGCACCGCCCAATACGAAGGGCGGGATGGAGGCGACCAGCACCGACATCTTGGGGATGAGACCAAAGGCGAGCAGGATCCCCCCCGACATCACGCAGACCCAGCGACTCGACACCCCGGTCACGCTCACCAGCCCGATATTCTGGGAAAACGAGGTATGGGGGAAGCTGTTGAAAACCCCGCCGACAATGGTGCCGATGGCATCGACCCGCAGCCCGCGCACGATGTCGCCGCGACTGGCCGGATGGCCAACGATGTCGCCAAGCGCCAGAAACATCCCCATCGACTCGATAAAGGTGATGAGCATGATCACCGTCAGGGTGGCGATGGAGATGGGATCGAAGGTGGGCCAGCCAAACGCGAACGGCACTATGGGAGCAAACCAGGCCGCATTGCCGAGGCCGTCGAGGCTCACTTCACCCATGGCGATGGCCACCACGAAACCGAAGATGATCCCGAGCAGCACCGAGATATTGCTGAAAAAGCCCTTGGTGAAGCGGGTCACCAGCAAGATGAAGGCGAGCACCACAAAACTGGTGCCGATATAGCGCAGACTGCCATATTCCGGATTACCCTTGCCCCCCGCCATCCAGTCGATCCCCACCTGCATGATGCTGATCCCGATAGAGGTGATAACCACCCCGGTCACCACAGTGGGGAAGAGCGGCATCAACCGGCCGATCAGCGGTACCAGCAGGGTCGAGATGATACCGGCGGCGATGGTGGCGCCGAAGATGCCGGTCAGCCCCAGATCCGGATTGCCGCCGATGGCCAGCATCGGCATCACGGCGGCAAAGGTGACCGACATGATGACCGGCAGCCGGATCCCGGCAAAGCGGCCAATCCCGACACATTGCAGCAGGGTGACGATGCCGCAGCAGAAGAGATCCGAACTGATAAGGTAGGAGATTTGATCCTTGGGCAGCCCCAGACTGCCGCCGATCACCAGTGGCACCGCCACGGCGCCGGCATACATCACCAGCACATGTTGCAGGCCGAGGGTAAAGAGCTGGCCCATGGGGAGCATGCGCTCCACTTCATCCACCGGGCGCTTGCGCGTACCCGGACGAGGGGAGGGGGGGTTGGTCTCGTTCATGAACAGATCACTCCTTGAAGCCCGCGCAACCGCTACAGGCAAGATAGTGAAAGCCGTGGCTTTCCCGGTCATTGATCTCGTGTATTGACTGACGTGCCAGATCCCTTTGCAGTGGTGAGAGGGATCCGGTGCAGCACGAGTCAGTGCACAAAACATGCACAACGCCGGTCATGAGCGAAAACGTTTGGCGCTAACGCCTTGTTTTTGTGGGATGAGTCACATCCCGGCCAGATAAGTGGCCAAGGTGGGGCTGCATCGAGCGGGAGCGGGATCTCACATTGGTAATGTTTTTATCATTATCGGGAGGCCACTCTCACTTTGATAGCCAATCGCGGGCCCCCGGGTGCACAACGCCGTCGTGACGGGCCATGATCAGGTCTATGGGCGTGATCCAAAGCAAGAAAGTTGGATGTTTTGGTGGCGCGCGGGGCCGCCGCTGGGGTAGTTTCGATAAAACCGACACAGTTCCTGAGGTCTTATCCATGATCATCTATCTGCATGGCTTTGATGCCACCAGCCCCGGCAATCACGAGAAAGTGCTGCAGTTGCAGTTTATTGATGATGATGTGCGTTTCGTGCACTACAGCACGGTTCACCCCCGTCATGATATGAGCCACCTGCTCAAGGAAGTGAAGAAGCAGCTCGATATGAGTACCGATCCAAAACCGCTGATCTGCGGGGTTGGATTGGGTGCTTACTGGAGCGAGCGGATCGGTTTTCTGTGCGGCATTCGCCAGGTGCTCTTCAACCCCAACCTCCATCCGGAAGAGAACATGCAGGGCAAGATCGACCGGCCGGAGGAATATGACGATATCGGTACCAAGTGTGTAACTGAATTTCGTAAGAAAAATTCAGGAAACTGTCTGTGCATCCTTTCCGTTCAGGATGAAGTGCGCGATAATCGGGACACTGAACGTGAATTGAAGAACTATTACGACATCGTGTGGGATGAGCGCGAGACCCATAAGTTCAAAAATATCTCGCATCATCTGCAGCGGATGAAGGCCTTCAAAGAAGCCTGATCCATCACGTCGACCGATTTCGTTTTAGGGAGCCAATGGCTCCCTTTCGTTTTGAGGAACCGAGGAAAATCATCATGATGAATATTGTCGTTGTAGGCGGCGGCGCCGGTGGCCTGGAGCTGGCCACCAGTCTGGGTCGCAAGCTTGGCAAAAAGAACAAGGCCAAGATCACCCTGGTTGACCGTAACCGCACCCACCTGTGGAAGCCGTTGCTGCACGAAGTGGCCACCGGCTCCATGGATGCGGGCATCGATGCCCTGAGCTACCAGTCCCATGCCAAGAACCACGGTTTCGACTTCCAGCTCGGCACCCTGACCGACATCCAGCGCGACGAGAAGCGCATCGTGCTGGCCCCGATCCACGACGACAATGGCGACATCGTGGTCAACGAGCGCGCCGTGCCTTACGACGTCCTGGTGATGGCTATCGGTTCTGTCTCCAACGACTTCAACACCAAGGGGATCAAGGATCACTGCATCTTCCTCGATAGCCCCTCCCAGGCGCACCGCTTCCACAACAGCATGATGAACCGCTTCCTGCAGTTCGCCACCGAATATAAGCCGGGTGACAAGGTGAAGATTGCCATCGTCGGCGGCGGCGCCACCGGCGTGGAGCTCTCTGCCGAGCTCTACAACGCGGTGGAGCAGCTCTACGCCTACGGCTTCAAGAACCTCACCACCGATAGCCTGAAGGTGACCCTGGTGGAAGCGGGCCCACGCATCCTGCCGGCCCTGCCGGAGCGCATCAGCGGCGCCGCCCATCAGGAGCTGGTCAAGCTCGGTGTAGACGTGCGTACCGCCACCATGATCACCGAAGCGACCAGCGATGGTCTGCACACCAAAGATGGCGAGCTGATTGAAGCTGACCTGATGGTGTGGGCTGCCGGTATCAAGGCGCCGGACTTCATGAAGGACATCGCCGGTCTCGAGACCAACCGCATCAACCAGCTGGTGGTGAAAGAGACCCTGCAGACCACCCGTGACGAGAACATCTTCGTTATCGGTGACTGCGCCGCCTGCCCGCAGCCGGATGGCAAGTTTGTGCCGCCGCGCGCCCAGTCTGCCCACCAGATGGCCAGCCAGGCGTTCAAGAACATTCTGGCCAAGATGAACGGTGGCGAGATGAAGCCCTACCTCTACCATGACCACGGTTCGCTGGTGTCCCTCAGCCGCTTCTCCACCGTGGGCAGCCTGATGGGCAACCTGATGCGCGGCTCCATGATGGTCGAGGGCTACATCGCCCGTCTGGTCTACATCTCGCTCTACCGGATGCACCAGATCGCTCTGCATGGCTACATCAAGACTGGCCTCATCATGCTGGTGGGTCGCATCAACCGGGTACTGCGCCCGACCCTGAAGCTGCACTAAGCCAGTAAGTGGCACAGTTCGGAAGATCAAAAGGAGAGGCGATGGCCTCTCCTTTTTTATGGGCGCAGATCAGGGAAGAGAGAGTTACTGGCCCAGATAGGTGCGGTCGAAGAAGGTATTGACCCAGTGTGGACGGTAGATCGCCAGTACCGTCATCGCCATGCCGTTGAGCAGCGCTTCGGGGAACAGCAGCAGCGGCCAGATGGAGAGGTAATCTGCCGTGATGGTGTGCCAGGGGTAGCTGTCGCTCAGCCCCATCAGCAACGCGCTGGCCACCACCTTGACCGAGATGGCGAGGGCGCCGCCGAGAAACGCGGCCACAAAGATATAGACAAAAAGGTGGCGCGGCAGCCAGGCCCAGCTGGCCAGAAACAGCAGCCAGCTGGTGGTCACCGGCAGGGCGATGCCAACCAGCGCCTGCCAGCCAAAATCGGCCAGATTGGTGACGCCGAAGTAACCGAGCACCAGCAGGGTCAGGCAGGGGGCGAGCAGTGCCAGCCGCCAGCCCAGCAGCAGGGTGAGGGAGGTGAGCCCGAGAAAATGGACCTCCAGCCCCTCATGCAGACCGGCCCTTAGATACCAGAGCGGTACCAGCGCGATGGCACTGCCCAGCAGCAGGTGCTGATAGAGGGGGTTATCATGGAGGGTGTGCCACAGGGAGCGGCGCAGGCTAAAGGCCAGCAGTACCAGCCAGATCAGGAGGGCGGCGAGTTGTCCTTCACTCATCTTTTCGTCCATTCATGCAGTAGCGTCCGGGCGGCCTTCCCGACCGCCCCATAGCAGAGCAGGCTGACGAGTCAGCCTGCTTTTACCATCAATATTTGACGTTGTCGTGGTACTTGCCGAGGATACCCTTGACCCGTTCCATGGTCTCCTTGCTGGGGGGCTTGATCCCGCTCAGCTCGTATGGGTCGCCCAGCACATCCCACTTGTGTTTGCCCAGTTCGTGGTAGGGGAGCAGCTCCACCTTCTCCACGCTCTCGCCCAGCTCGGCGATGAACTGGCCCAGCCCTTCGGCGCTCTCGTCGTCGTCGCTCCAGGTCGGCACCACCACGTAGCGGATCCACATGGTCTTGCCTTTGGCCGCCAGATAGCGGGCAAACTCCAGGGTGTATCTGTTGCTGACGTGGGTCAGCGGAATGTGTTTCTCGTCATTGATCTGTTTGATGTCGAGCAGCACCAGATCGGTCTGTTCGAGCAGCTTGTCCACCTGTTCGTCGAGATGACGGACGAAGCCGTTGGTGTCGAGACAGGTGTGGATCCCTTTCTCTTTGCAAGCGGTAAACAGTTCGGTAATGAAAGCCGGTTGCAGCATGGCTTCACCGCCAGACGCTGTCACGCCACCGCCGGAGGCATTCATGAAGTGGCGATAGCTGGTGATGTCACTCATCAACTCCGGTACGGTCACTTCGCGGCCACCTTCGGTATCCCAGGTATCGCGGTTATGGCAGTACTTGCAGCGCATCAGGCAGCCTTGCATGAATACGATAAAGCGTATCCCCGGACCATCGACAGTGCCGCAGGTTTCGACGGAATGGATCCGGCCAATGGTGCCGTGAGATCCGGCTGGCTGGCTGATTTCAACGGCAGGGATCCGATTAATGACAGACATAAACAACTCCAACGATTCGAGCAGGCCGTGATTTTATTACATAAACCCCTATTGATCCTACACCTTTAGTCCTGTGCCCGGCTGCCAAGCAACTGCTCCAGCGCCTTGACAGTGAGCGGCCGACTGGTGAGAAACCCTTGATAATGCTGGCATCCCAACGCTTTGAGGATGGAAAGTTGCGCCTCCTCTTCCACCCCTTCGGCGGTGACGGTAAAGCGGAAGACCTGGGCCAGATCGAGAATCGCCTTGACGATGGCTCTGTCCTGTTCGCTGTGCACCAGGGTCTGAATGAAGCTTCTGTCCAGTTTCACCTCATCGGCGGGCAGATCCCGCAGATAGGCGAGCGACGAGTAGCCGGTGCCGAAGTCGTCGATGGAGATGAGGATACCGAGCTCCTTGAGCTGGCGCATTCTGGCGATGCTCTCGCGCCGATTCTCCAGCACTACCGATTCGGTCACCTCCAGCAGCAGGCGGGAGGGGGGCACGCCGGTGTCGCGCAGAATGTACTCCACCTGTTGTACGAAGCCCTGGGTGTGGAACTGGCGGGCGCTGACGTTGACCGACAGGTGGGGGATCTGCAGGCCGCGGTTGAGCCAGAAGCTGTATTGGGCGCAGGCGGTCTTCATCACCCAGTAGCCGATCTCGAGGATCAGGCTGGTCTCTTCGGCGATGGGGATGAACTCCCCGGGTGGCACCATAGTGCCGTCGCTGCGCTGCCAGCGTAGCAGCGCCTCGATGCCCGACAGCGAGCCATTGTCGACCCGGTATTGCGGTTGATAATGCAGTTGCAGCTCGTGATGACGCAGGGCATCGC
The DNA here is from genome assembly GCF_001921245.1 of Aeromonas sp. YN13HZO-058. Lineage (NCBI taxonomy): Bacteria > Pseudomonadati > Pseudomonadota > Gammaproteobacteria > Aeromonadales > Aeromonadaceae > Aeromonas > Aeromonas sp. YN13HZO-058. Next base: position 12,362 of record NZ_MQSY01000028.1, read on the forward strand.
GCAGCTCATTGGTGAGGGTCAGCCGGTTCTTCTCGTGCCGGGCCATCGCCTCGGTAAAGAAGACGTAGTGGCCCTGACCGGCCCGCTTGGCCATGTGGGTCGCGGTGTCGGCCTGTTGCATCAGGACCAGATGATCGGTCTCGTTGCCGGAGAAGAGGCTGATCCCCACCGAGGCGCTGCAGTGCAGCTTGTGATCACCGATGTCGAACGGGGTGCGAAACAGCCCCATCAGCTCGCGGGCGAAGTGCTCCGCCAGAATTTTGGCGGTGACTTCCCCTTGCCCCAGCTGGGTAAAGAGCAGGGCAAACTCATCCCCCGAGATGCGCGCCTGCACCAGATTATCCTGGGGCAGCTCCCTGAAACGCTGCACCACAGCTTGCAGCAGCTGATCGCCGCAGGCGTGACCGAGGGAGTCGTTGATCGACTTGAAGTTGTCGAGATCCACCAGTAGCAGGGCGCCCCACTGGCCATTGGAGGCGCTCAGGGTCTGCTGCAAAATCTGGTTGAGACTGCGCCGGTTGTGCAGGCCGCAGAGATCGTCGTAGTAGGCGAGCTGCTCGATGTGTTTGGCGGCCTCTTTTTCCTGGGTGATGTCGTAGAAGCTGCAGATAAAGTGGCTGAGCTCCCCCCGCTCATCCTTGACCCCGTTCACCATCAAGCGCACCGGAAAGAGGTGGCCATCCTTGTGCAGGCAGCGCTCTTCCCCGAGCCAGAACTCCTGCTCGTTGACGGTGCGGCTGACATCCTCCTTGAGATGATCCCCGTAGTAGGTGGGGCGCAGCTTGCGAATGGAGTGACCGATCACCTCTACCTCGCCAAACCCGGTGATCCGGCTGAAGGAGTGGTTGACCTTGAGGATGATGCCGCTGTGATCCATCACGATCAGCCCATCGTGGGTATTGAAGGCCACTTCGGCCAGCCGCAGGGCGTCGTCGGCGGCGAGGCGCTTGAGCTCGATGGCCGCTCGCTCGTGCTGGCTGCTCAACAGATCCAGCAGGGGCTCTGGCTCTTCAAGGGGGGTATCGAGCAGCAGGGTGATCTGACCAATGGGGGCGCTGCTCTGACCATGGAGCGGAATGCCAATGTAGGTGCTGGCATTGAGGGCCAGCAGCCGGGTCGCCTTGGGATAGCGCGCGGGCAGATCTTCCACATAGATGGCCTGACCATGCTGGAACAGCTCCTGAGCGGGGCCGGGGTCGAGCTGGATGGGCTTGAGGGTGGAGCAGATCTCCTCGTTGATGACGCAGCGGGGGATGATCCAGAGATCCTGACCGCGAGGCTGGAACTCGCCGATCCAGCCCACCCGGGCACCGCTGGCGCTCATGGCCCAGCTCACCAGCGTCTTGCAGTAGTCGATGCCGGTCTGCTGGTGCAGCTCGGGCGGGAGGGCCAGCTCGGCACGGTGCTCTTCCGGTTGTGGCTGCCAGTGGCCGAGCAGTTGGGCGCTGCTGCGCACCAGTTGCAACATCTCTTCGCTGAGCGGGGTAGGATCGAGATACTCCAGACTCAGCACCCCGAACAGCTTGTCCTGCTCCAGCAGGGCGCCATCGAGGCGCGAGCGCACACCGGCACTGCTCAGATAGAGGTGGTTGCTCAGCATCGGCTGGTGGGCCGCCTCCGAGAAGCTCAAGGATTTGCGGGTGCGCAGGGCACGGATATAGCGGCTGTCACCGCGAATGGGGTAGAGCGCCTCGACCCCCAGGGTGAACACCGGGGTGAGCTGCTCGCTGCCGAGATCGCCGTTGGCCTGATAGTGCCAGAGGATGAGCCGATCGGCCCCCAAGCTCTCTTTAAGGGCCTCAAGCAGGGGCGCATACTGTTGCTGGCTCGCCATCTGGCTGAAACGTGGCAGTTGCAATGCCAGATCGGCGATGGGCTCCTGGCGAAGGGCCTGCAGACAGATGAGCCAGAAGCCATCCTGCTCGTGGGCGAGGGCGATATGCCACAACTGGCTGGCAAAGCGCACGGTGATCTTGCCGCCATGACCGTTGGCCAGCAGTTGCTCGATGGGCAGGCGCAGGGCATCGGGCAGCTGGGCAGGCCAGGGGGCGCGCGGCTCGTCGAGCCAGTAGAGCGGGGTTTGCATCACGTCGGTCAGGGCGACCAGCCGTTGACTGCGCAGATCCAGACGGAAAAAGAGCGGCGTCTGGAGGGCAGGAGGAAGATGACTGAGTGCGGTAGACGACATGAACAAACAACATCCTGTTAAGCAACCGTCGGGGTTGCAAGAATACTGCAAAATGGTGTGAAACAAAATTTCATTGAATTCTAAATTAGAAAAGTCTAATTTATTGCCCATTATCATGTTTGAGGAGTCTTGCAGATGAAACGGATCCTGATTATCGGTGGTGTCGCGGGGGGCGCATCGGCGGCGGCTCGCGCTCGTCGTTTGAGTGAAGAGGCAGAGATCGTGATGTTCGAGCGGGGCGAGTTTGTCAGCTTCGCCAACTGCGGTTTGCCCTACCACATCGGGGGCGATATCCCCAATCGGGATGCCTTGCTGCTGCAGACTCCCCAGAGTTTCAAGCGCCGTTTTAACGTCGATGTGCGAGTCTTCCACGATGTGATCGAGATCGACAAGGCGGGCAAGACCTTGCTGGTGCGCAACCTGCAAACCGGTGAAGAGCAGCGCGAGCATTACGATGTGCTGCTGCTGAGCCCGGGGGCGGCACCGATCCGTCCTCCCTTCCCCGGTATCGATAGCCCCCATGTCTATACCCTGCGCAACATCCCGGACATGGATCGCATTCTGGCGGCTCTGCACCACGATCAGCCACGCCACGTCACCGTGGTGGGTGGCGGCTTTATCGGGCTGGAGATGATGGAGGCGCTGCACCAGCGCAAGCTGGATGTCACCCTGCTGGAGCTGGCCGATCAGGTGATGGCGCCGGTGGACAAGGAGATGGCCAACATGCTCCATGCCCGCATCCGGGAAGAGGGGATCGACCTGCGCCTGCGCACCGGCCTCACCGCCATCGAGAGTCTGGATCTGCCTGCCGAGAAGACTTCCGCTGTGCCGACCGCCAACAGCGGTGGCCTGCGCCTGACCCTCAATGACGGCTCTCACCTCGACACCGGCCTGCTGATCCTCGCCATCGGCGTCAAACCGGAAACCCTGCTCGCCGCCAAGGCGGGGCTGGAGCTGGGCCCGCGTGGCGGCATTAAGGTAGATGCCGGGATGCGTACCTCGGATCCCTTCATCTATGCGGTGGGGGATGCGGTGGAAGAGATTGACTTCGTCACCGGTGAAGCTGTGCTGATCCCGCTGGCGGGTCCCGCCAACCGGCAGGGTCGCATCGCCGCCGACAACATGCTGGGCCGCAGCGAAACCTACAAGAAGACGCAAGGGACAGCCATCTGCAAGCTGTTCGATCTGGCGGTGGCCAGCACCGGCCTCAACGAGAAGCGACTGGTGCAGTTGGGGCTGCCCTTCGAGAAGGTCTATGTCCACCCGGGCAGCCATGCCGGTTACTACCCCGGCGCGCATCCGGTCAGCCTCAAGCTGCTGTTTGCCCCCGATGGCAAGATTTACGGCGCCCAGGCCATCGGCAAGGATGGCATCGACAAGCGCATCGACGTGCTGGCGGTGGCCCAGCGTGCCGGTCTCACCGTGTTTGATCTGCAGGATCTGGAGCTCACCTATGCGCCGCCGTTCGGGTCGGCCAAGGATGTGATCAACATGGCGGGCTTTGTGGCAAGCAACCACCTGAAAGGGGACACCCTGCTCTGCCACGTGGCCGAGGTGCAGGCACGCAACCCTCACCAGCTGGTGGTGGATGTGCGCAATGGCCCCGAGCTCGACAAGCTGGGCCGGATTCCGGGAGCGTTGCATATCCCCCTCGACGAGTTGCGTGGGCGCCTCCATGAGCTGCCCAAAGACAAAGAGCTGCTTATCAGCTGTCAGGTCGGGCTGCGCGGCCATGTCGCCTGCCGCCTGCTGAGCCAGCACGGCTTTAAAGTGAAGAATCTCTCCGGCGGCTTCAAAACCTGGCAGATGGCCACCGCCGAGTAACCGTTATATTTCTGTGCCTGTTTGCCCCTCTCCCTTGTGCGTGCAAGATGAGGGGCTTTTTGCCTCTGCTGTTCGCCCTTCTTGCATTCCCCCTCGTTGCTGCAATATTTCGACACACTTTTTTTCCTGCACCGGACAAAATTAACGTTTTGTTCAGGGGATGGGTGCTATAACCCCTGCCTCGTTCATGATGAACCGTGTAGTAGGGAGAGTGACATGCTGGATATGCTGATGGCCATTTGGCATCAGGATTTTGACGCCCTGGTTCAGATGCAGGCAGTGCCCCTGCTGATCAGTTGCCTGATGCTGGTGTTGCTGCTGGAGTCCGCATTCGTCTTCATGCCCCTGCCGGGTGACAGTCTGGTGCTGCTGGCTGGCGGGCTGGTGGGCATGGGGGTATTTGGCCCCGAGGTGACTCTCTGCTATCTGCCGCTGGCGGCGGGGCTGGGATCCGTGCTGGCGTATTGGCAGGGGCGGGCCCTGCAGCGCACCCGCTTTATGGAGCATATCGAGCGGATGCTGCCCCCCGACAGCCTGCCCAAGGCGACCCGCTTGCTGAAAAAGTACGGTTTTCTGGCGATGTTCTCCTCCCGCTTTATCCCGTTCGTGCGGGTCTTGACCCCCATGCTGATGGGGATTGGCCGCCTGAGCGTAGTGCGCATGTGCGTGGCCAGCTTTGCCAGTGCCTTTATGTGGGCGCTCACGGTGAGCTTGCTGGGCAAGCTGGCGATGAATACCCCCTTCTTCCTTCATCACAGCGAACTGTTGACCCGGGCGCTGCTCATCACCTCGCTGGTGCTGTTTCTGGCGGCCGTCATGGCCATCCTGTTTCGCTGGTTCAAAGGCGGGGCAAAAAACGAGACTACCCACGACTAGGTGACAACCCTTGCCGCACTAAATCAGTGGGCAAGGGGGTTCTCGCGCTTCTGGGGCGCTGAATTGTGCCCATTCGGTAATGAGCTTTGTGTCGGGTGAGCAGGATGCTTTATCCTGTTTGCTGCCTCGCTGCTGTTGCAGCGGATCCCAGCCAGGATGGAATCTATGCGCCTTTTTCACGCTCGCCCGGTTTCCCGTCGCTCTGTCCAAGGAGCACCCCCTCTGAATCGTCGTCGCTGGTCAGCCCTGTTGCTCTCCTGTTTGGCCGGTTTGCTGCTGGCTGGTTGCGGCCCCGACAAGCCTGTGGCCAATGGGCCGACCACACAACCTGCCGCCCAGCAGGAGGCCGGGGCGCCGAGTTCAGTTGTGCAAGCCAATGCCCGCCAATATCGCGATGCCCCAGCGCTGGCGTTGGTCTTCTCCGGCCCCTTGGTGCCCAAGGCAAACTGGCAGAGCTGGCTCTCTGTCAGTGAGGGAGGCAAGCAGGTGCAGGGGGAGTGGATCCTCGCCGAAGATGGTCGCACCCTCTATTTCCCGAACGTCCAGCCCGATAAAAGCTACGAGGTGAGCCTCAAGGCGGGGCTGGGCCCTGGGCCCCAGAGCTGGACCCTCAAGACCCGGCCGCTGGAGGCGGGGGCCTCCTTTACCGCCAGCGGCATGGTATTGCCGCTGCGTCAGGAACTTCGCCTGCCGATCAGCGCGGTCAATGTGGACGAGGTCAATATCGACTTCTTTCGGGTCGATGCCGAATATCTGCCCCGTTTTCTGGCCGAGTATCGCCCCGGTGCCGGCATGGGCAACTGGGAGCTTGAGCAGATCACCCAGCGGGCCAAGCGGGTGTTCAGCGGCCGCTACGCGCTGGAGCTCGATGCCAACCGGCGCGAGACCCGCCTTATCAATGTGAAGGAGCCGCAGCTGGCCGAGGCTGGCGTCTACTTTGCGGTGATGTCGCCTCTTGGCAACTACGACTGGCGCAAGGAGACCACCTATTTCGCGGTGAGCGATATGGGGCTCAGTGCCCGCCGTTACAGCGATCAGCTGGAGGTGTTCGTGAGCTCCCTGGCCAGCGCCGACCCCCTCAAGGAGGTGCAGCTCTCCCTGCTCGATGAGAAGGGTAATCGGCTGCAGGTGCAAACTACCGATCTGCAGGGTCATCGTCGTTTCGATCAGGTGCAGGGGGCCCGCCTGCTGCTGGCCGAGCAGGGCACCCATCTGGCGGTGCTGCGCCTCGATGGCGCGGCGCTCGATCTCTCCACCTTCGATCTCGGCACCCAGCCCTGGCAGGCTCAGCAGCTTTATCTCTTCAGCGGGCGCGACCTCTATCGCCCCGGCGAGCGCCTCGACAGCGAGATCCTGCTCAAGGGTCAAGATGGCCAGCTGCTGCCGGGCATGGCGGTGGAACTGGAGGTGAAGCAGCCGGACGGCCAGCTGCTCGAACAAAAGCTCCTGCTGCCGGACAATCTTGGTGCCGCTCACTACGGCCTGCGTCTGCCGGATGATGCGCCGCTCGGGCGCTGGACCATCAACCTCAAGACCGCCGCCGGCAGCCGCTTCGAGTGGCCTTTTCTGGTGGAAGAATTTCTGCCGGAGCGGCTGAAACTGCAGCTCGGCAAGGGGCCGGATGGGGAAGTCACGAGTCTGGACGCCGCCCTGACTCTGCCGCTGCAGGGGGACTATCTCTACGGTGCGCCAGCGAGCGCCACCAAGGCCAAGGCGGAGGTGAAGATCAGCCGCGCCACCATGCCTTTTACCCAGTGGCAGGAGTTCACTCTGGGTGACGTGCTGCTCGCCGAGCAGGCCAGGGATCTTGAACCGCTCAATCTCACCCTCGATGCACAGGGGCGGGGGGCTTTTTCGCTTACTGATGAACTCGATGGGGTGCGCACCCTCGGGCCGCTGGAGGTGGCCTATCGGGTGTCGCTCTCCGAGCCCGGTGGCCGCGCCGTCAATCGCAGCCGCACCCAGTATGGTTGGCCCGCGGACAGCCAGTGGCCGGCACTCAAGGCCGATTTCGTGGCGGATCGGGTAGAAGGGGGCAAACCGCTCCCCTTCCAGATCCTCAACCTCGATGAGCAAGGCCAACCGGTGGCAGGGTCGGTGAAGGTGCGCCTCATCAACGAGTACCGCGACTACTACTGGCACTACGCCGATGGCGAGGGGTGGAAGTACGAGTTCAACAGCCAGCCTTATCTGGAGCAGGAGCAGACCCTGCAGCTGGATGGCAAGGGGCCGACCCCGCTCACGCTGCAACTGGCGGCGGGCTGGTATCGGTTGGAGGTGGAGAACAGTCAGGGCCATCAATCGAGCCTGCGGGTTGAGATCGGCAGTTACGCCTGGGGCGGCGGTGGCGAGCAGGCGCGGCCTGACAAGATTGCCATCACCCTCGACAAGCGCGCCTATCAGGCGGGCGACACTGCCACAGTGACGCTGGTGGCCCCGCGCCCCGGCAAGGGGTTGCTGATGGTGGAAGATGGCGATGGCCTGCGCTGGTGGCAGCGCATCGAGCTCAAAGGCACCGGCAGCGACGCCAAAGATGCCCGTGGCGAGTTCGAGATCCCGGTCAGTCCCGAGTGGCAGCGTCACGATCTGCATATCTCGGCCCAGATCGCCGCGCCAGACAGCGCCTCCAAACCGGCTGGCAAGCAGCAGGGGCAGAGCCTGCGCTCGGTCGGTCTGGTGCCGCTCACCCTGGACCGGGAAGCGCGCCGTCTGCCGCTTACCCTGAGCGCGCCGGACAAAGCCGTGCCGCTCACCCGACTGGAGGTGACCGCCACCTCCACCCCCAACAGTCAGGGCCGCGTGGTGCTGGCAGCGGTGGATCGGGGTGTGCTCAACATCAGCGACTACCAGCCCCTCGATCCGTTCGAGATCTTCTTTGGCCGCAAGCGCTTCGCCCAAGATTTGTTCGACAACTACGGGCAAGTGATCCCGCCGCAGGATGGCAAGCTGGCCCGCCTCAACTACGGGGGCGATCGGGCGCCGCTGAAAAAGGGCGGCGCGCTGGAGAGCCGGGTCGAGATAGCCGCACTGTGGAGCGGCGAGGTGAGTTTTGACCAGCAGGGCAAGGCGGTGATCCCGCTCGATCTGCCCAACTTCAACGGCGAGTTGGCGCTGATGGCGCTGGCCTGGAACGAACAGCAAGTCGGTGAGGCCGAGCGAGCTGTGAAGGTGGTAGCGCCGCTGGTGGCCGAAATTGGCTGGCCGCGCTTTGGCGCCAGAGGGGATGAGACCCGGGCGCTGGTGCAACTGCGCAACATGAGTGGCGAGGATCAGACCCTATCCCTTGCCTGGACCCTCAACGGCGGGCTGAAAGCAAACGGTGAGCTGCCCCGCACCCTTTCCCTTAAAAATGGCGAGGAGCAGTGGCTGACCCTGCCGCTCACCGTGACCGGGGCGAGCGGCGTGGCGAGCCTGCAGTTGGCGGCCAGCGGCAAGGGTTTTGCGATAAGTCGCGACTGGACTCTGCCGCTGCGCTCCCCCTGGCCTGCCGAGACGCGTCAGCGCTACCAGATGCTGGCCCCCAGCCAGCAGATGAGCTTTGCGCCAGCTGAGCTGGCCGGGCTGGATCGCGCCAACCTGCAGGGGCTGCTCAGCCTCTCCGGCACCCCGCCCTGGGATCCGGCAGCCCAGTGGCAGGCGCTGGCCGACTACCCCTACGCCTGTCTGGAGCAGACCTTGTCCCGTGCCTGGCCTTACTTGCTGACCACGGCCGATGAGCGGGCCGCCTGGAGCAAACCCGTAGAGGGCAACAAACCGGCGAGCGAGGCGGATGTGCAGCGCGCACTGCTGCAGCGGCTGCAGCGGTTGCAATTGCCAAGCGGCGGCTTTGGCCTCTGGGATGGTCGCTCTGACGAGGAGCAGTGGCTCACCGCCTATGCCGCCGATTACCTGCTGGCGCGCAAGGAGGCAGGCGATGCAGTGCCGGAGGCAATGCTCAATCAGGCGCTGAACCGGCTGCAAAGCTATCTCACCGACAGCCAGTACGGCGAGCGCTGGAGCAGTGCCCCCGAGCACAGCCGTCTTGCCTATCAGGCTTACAGCGCCTATGTACTGGCCCGGGTGGGCAAGGCGCCGCTCGCTACCCTGCGCCTTATCTGGGAGCAGCAGGCGGATCACGCCCGCTCCGGTTTGCCGCTCTTGCACCTCTCGCTGGCGCTCTCGGCCATGGGGGATGAGCAGAACGCCGCCAAGGCCCTCAGCCGGGCATTGGCGACCGAGCGCGGGGACGACTATCTGGGGGATTACGGCTCGCCGCTACGCGATCAGGCCCTTGAGCTCTCCTTGCTGCGCCAGCACAAGCTGGCTGCGGAGCGCTGGCCGGCCCTCAGTGCCAAGGTGGCCGATACTCTGGCTCACCGTCAGTGGCTCAGCACCCAGGAGCGGCTCGCCCTGCTGCGACTCGCCCGCGTCGATCCGGCCGTCGACTGGCAGGCCAGGGTGACCTCCTCTCTTGGCAGTGGATCCCTGAGCGGTTCGGTTCCGCTGCAGCAGGGTGCCCCCGAGGCACTGGCGGCGAGCACCGTCACCAACGAGGGCAAGGGATCCCTCTATGTGCAGCGTACCCTGGTCGGTTACCCCGAGCAGGCGCCGGCACGGGTCAGCAAGGGAATGAGCGTGACCCGCAGCTGGTTCAACAGCGACGGTCAGCGTTTTGACCCGACCAAGGTGAAGGTGGGCGATCTGGTGGTGGTGCGGCTCAATGTCAGCAGTGAATCGGCGGTGCCCGATGCCCTGCTGGTAGAGATGGTGCCAGCCGGCTTCGAGCTGGAGAATCCGGCCCTTGGCAACAGCATCAAGCTCGAAGAGCTCTCCATTGAGGGGAAAGCTGCGTGGCAGAGCGAGTGGAACGACTACCTCAAGCATCAGGAGTTTCGCGACGACCGCTACACGGCGGCGCTGGATCTGAGCGAGGGGAGCAACCAGCAGCTGGTCTACCTGATGCGGGCGGTGACGCCGGGTCGCTATCAGGTGCCGCCGACCCAGGTGGAGGATATGTACCGTCCCGAGCTGCGGGCTGTGGGTGAGGATATCCATGAGGTAACGATTTCTGAGTAGCTGGCGCTTGATGAGTCGCAGACGCCCTCTGAGTAACGTCCCTTCCAGTGAGCGGGTTCGCCCGCTCACGCGCTGGCAGCGCGGCTGGCTGAAATTGGGTCGCAGTGGCCGCGCTGGTTGGCGCGGGCTTGGCCGTCTACCGCGCTGGCTGCGTGTCTCGGTGCTGGGTGTTGTAGCACTGCTCCTGTTATTGCTGACGCTGGATCGCATTTTCCCACCGCCGCCGCTCGACCCTGCCTATGCGCGGGTGGTGCTCGACATGAAGGGGCGGCCGCTGCGCGCCTTTGCCGACACCAGCGGCGTGTGGCGCTACCCCGTGACCCTGGAGCAGGTCTCCCCCCGCTATATCGAGGCGCTGCTCGGCTACGAGGATCGCTACTTCTGGCGTCATCCGGGGGTCAATCCGGTGGCCATGGTGCGCGGGGTCTGGCAGTGGCTGCGCTATGGGCGAGCTGTGTCGGGCGGCTCGACCCTCACCATGCAGGTGGCGCGTCTTATCGAGCCCTACCACAGGAGCGTGCCCGGCAAGCTGCGTCAGATGGCGCGCGCGCTGCAGCTGGAGTGGCACTACGACAAGCGTACTTTGCTCACCGTCTACCTCAACCGGGCGCCGTTTGGCGGCAACCTGGAGGGAGTGCAGGCGGCAAGTTTTGCCTATCTCGGCAAGAGCGCCGCCAAGCTGACCTATGCCGAGGCTGCGTTGTTGGCGGTGCTGCCGCAGGCCCCCAGTCGCAACCGGCCGGACCGGCATCCCGAACGGGCCCGCGTCGCCCGTGACAAGGTGATGCAGCGGCTGGTGGCACAGGGTGTCTGGCCGGAGCAGGTGTGGCAGGAGGGGCGCATCGAGCCGGTGCTGGCCCGCGGCCATTTCACGCCGATGGAGGCGCCGCTATTTGCCCGCCTCGCCGCCGATCATCAGGTCGGAGCGCTGGTGCACACTACGATTGACGGCGATCTGCAGCGCTGGCTGGAGGGGCGGGTGGCAAGCTATATCCGCCGTTTCCCCGAGCAGACTTCTGCCGCCCTGCTGCTGGTAGACAACAAAACTATGGCGGTGCGCGCCTATGTAGGCAGCGCCGAGTATGGCAATTTGCGCCGCCACGGTTATCTCGACATGGTGCAGGCGATCCGCTCCCCCGGCTCTACGCTGAAGCCTTTTATCTACGGCCTGGCCATGGATGAGGGGCTGGTGCACTCGGCCTCCCTGCTCTCCGATGCGCCGAGGCTCGGCTCGGATTACAGACCCGCCAACTTTTCCGGCGCCTTTCAGGGGCCGGTGACCCTGATCCAGGCGCTGCAGCAATCCCTCAACGTGCCGGCGGTGCAGGTGCTGGAGGCGTTCGGGCCTGACAAACTGGTCAGCCGCCTCGACAACGCCGGGGTGCGGCTGGCGCTCTCCGACAAGCCCAATCCGGCCATCGCGCTGGGGGCGGCAGGTATTCGGCTCGAGCAGTTGGTAGCCCTCTACAGTGCGCTGACCCGTGAGGGGCAGGTGGCCATGCCGGTCTGGCTGGCGGGGCAGCAGGCAGTGTCGCGCCCCTTGCTGAGCCCGGGGGCGGCCTGGATCATCTGGCAGATCCTGAGCGCGCAGGGACGGGCGGATCAGCCTTTTGCCAGCGAGGCGACTGGCCGGGTTAACCGACTGGCCTGGAAGACCGGTACCAGCTATGGCTATCGCGATAGCTGGGCGATGGGGGTCTCAGGTCGCTGGACCATCGGCGTCTGGCTGGGGCGCCCCGACGGTACCCCCATGCCCGGTTTTTATGGTCAGAGCGCGGCTGTGCCGCTGCTGCTCTCGGTCTACTCGCGGTTGGCGGACAACAGCCCCCTGCCAGCGCAGCCCAATACGGTGAGTGAGGCCGAGATCTGCTGGCCGCTGGGGCGCAAGGTGAGTTCGACCCTGCCGCAGACGTGTTTGCAGCGCCAGAGCGCCTGGTTGCTGGAAGGACGCGATCCTCCCACCTTGCCGGATCCTATGGATTGGCCCTCGCCGCTGCGCCAGGTTGCGCTGACCGCTGAGGGCAAACCGACCCTGGCACGCTGCCATGATGCGGCGCAATCCGGCTTTCGGGCCCTCTGGCCGCTGTCACTGGAGCCGTGGCGGGCGCTTGGCGAGCGACGACAGGCGCTGCTCGCCAGCGGTTGCGCGGGGGAGGGGCGAAGCGCCGAGCTGCAGTCCCCCATTCGCATCGTGGCGCTGGGGGAGGGCAATCTTATTCGCAGCCAGCGTTACCGGCTGCAGCCCAAGGTGCTGGGCGGTGTCGGCAAGCCGGCCTGGTTTCTCAACGGCCAGCGGCTGCGCTGGGACGGGGATCAGGTGCTGAGCGTGGCGGGGCGTTATCAGCTGGTGGTGGTGGACGAGGCGGGCAACAGCGATCGTATCGAGTTTCGCGTGGTGCATCCTGACAGTGATGCCGGCACCATCACCCGTTGAGCGTTTTGCCGACAGCCATTGAGGCGAATGTAATTAACCATTTGAAATGCATCAATATTTGATTGGATGAATTAATTTATGAATAATTACAAATTCATTCAAATCCAATCGGGAGTTCTCTTTTGCTGCGTGTTCTGTGTCCCTTGCTGGTGCTGATGAGTGCGGGTTGTGCCACAACCAATCATGGTGATCACCATGTTTCTCCTGAACGTACCGGGTTCTATTCACCTTTCGAACCTGCTTCCGAGAGTTTTGTGCGTTGTTATCAGAAACAGTTTGCCTGTACCCCTGCCAATATCCGCCGTGACAGGGCGATGGAGGCGCGCAGGCAGGCGCAAGAGCAGGCCAATCACCGTGGTGATGATTGGTAGGCCGCAGATAACGAGAGGGGTTGGCAGATGCCAACCCCTTTTTCATTCCGCCGATTCAGCCAGGCTGGCGCAGATGACCGAGCCGGGTGAAGAAGTGCTGGCTCTTGCGCTGGTGAAAGTGGCTCTTCTTGATGGGATGGAAGATGAGGTTGCTTTCGGGGTGGCTCGCCTTTAGCTGGTGGAGCATCGCCACGGCGGGCAGGCTGGTGCTGACCAGGGTAGTGAGTGGCATGCTGAGGGTCTCGGGCCCCAGCAGCTGATTGAGCCCTTGCTGAGCCTGCTCAAAGCGAGTCAGGGCCGCCGGGTCGGCATAGCCGCTGCCCAGCATGGCGAGCAGGCTGTCGAGGGCCTGATGAAATTCGGCCAGCTGTTGGCGAAAGCCGCTGCGCCCGCGCAGGGCAATCAGCTCTGCAAACGGAATCTCGGCCAGGTGAGTGGGCACTTGCAACGGGATTTCGAGGTGGAAGCAATCCTGCCCGCCCCGGTTGTGGTAGCGGGATTCGAGCAGGTGGAGCAGGCGGTCGAGATAGTCGTGATCGGTAATGAGCGCCCCGTCATTGGCGAGTGCCCACTCACGGGCGAGACGCATGGAGAGCAGGTTGGCAAAGCGCCGTGCCATTCTGATCCCCCCCTCATCCCGGGTCGCAAAGCCGTGGGTCAGGCAAAAGCCGTGCAGCCGCTCCAGTCCGGCCTGCTCCGGGCAGAAGCAGTCGTGGTTGGCGCCCTGGCGCCAGCGACCAATCAGCTCCTTGTTGCCAAACACCTTGTGGCGTACGAAATCGGGGGCCACCAGGCCGCTGATCTGGCTCTCCAGTTGCGGGGTGATGGCGGCAAAGAAGGCGGCATCGGGCCGCTCGGCCAGCAGATCGGTCTGCTGCTGCAGGGTATCGAGCAGGGTGGTTAGGCCACTTTTTTCACTGACGGTGAAGACGAAGGCGAGCCGCTCCAGATAGAGCAGGGCAAATTTGAGCCAGAGCTCGTCGCGTACCTCCATGCCGGGGTAGTAGATATAGGTCTTCATCGGATCGGTCTGTTGTCAAAAATCTGGCGAGGCGCAGGGTGGGGAATATACGCAAGATTGGCGCGGTGCGGCAAATATTGCGTGGGGGAATGTGAGCAAACGCTCATCCAGTAGGCGCTGGCCACAAAGTTCTGATATAATTCGCGCCCTTAAATCAAGGCCACCCGAGTCAAAACCATGAAGTTCATTATCAAGCTGTTCCCGGAAATCACCATCAAGAGCAAATCAGTTCGCCAGCGCTTCACCAAGATGTTGCAGGGCAACATCCGCAACGTGTTGCGCCGCTTCGACGAAGATGCCCGCGTACGGATGGATTGGGACAAGCTGGTAGTGAGCTCCCGTAACGATCAGTTCCACGCCCAGTATCTCGAGACCCTGGCCTGTATCCCGGGCATTCAGTACTTCCTCGAAGTGCAACTGAGCAACTTTACCGACCTGCACGATATCTTCGAGCAGACCCGCGCAGTCTGGGGTGAGCGCCTGAAAGGCAAGACCTTCTGCGTGCGAGCCCGTCGCGTCGGCAAACATGATTTCAGCTCGCTGGAGCTGGAGCGCTATGTGGGCGGTGGCCTCAATCAGCATTGTGAAACCGCCGGTGTGCGTCTGAAAAAACCGGACATCCAGATCAATCTGGAAGTGGAAAATGACGAACTCTACATCATCAGTGCGGTACACCACGGCATGGGCGGCTTCCCGATGGCCACCCAGGAAGATGTGCTGAGCCTGCTCTCCGGTGGTTTCGACTCTGGTGTTGCCTCCTACCAGTTCATCAAGCGCGGTTGCCGCGTTCACTACTGCTTCTTCAATCTGGGTGGTGCGGCCCACGAGATTGGGGTGAAGCAGGTTGCCTATTACCTGTGGAACAAGTTTGGCGCCTCCCACAAGGTGCGTTTCACTGCTATCGACTTTGAACCCGTGGTCGCCGAAATCCTCGAGAAGGTCGACAACGGCCAGATGGGCGTGGTGCTCAAGCGGATGATGATGCGTGCAGCCGGTCAGGTTGCCGACTACTTCCAGATCCCGGCGCTGGTCACCGGCGAGTGCGTGGGCCAGGTCTCCAGCCAGACGCTCACCAACCTGAACGTGATCGACCGGGTGACCGACAAGGTGATCCTGCGTCCGCTTATCACCTGGGACAAGCCGGATATCATCAGCGAAGCCCGCCGCATCGGTACCCTGGAGTTTGCCGAGACCATGCCGGAGTATTGCGGCGTCATCTCCAAGAAGCCGACCGTGAAGGCCGAGCTCTCCCGCATTGAAGCGGAAGAGGCCAACTTCGACTTCTCCATTCTGGACAAGGTGGTCTCCGAGGCCCGTTATCTCGATATCCGCCGTATCGGTGAAGAGACCGCCGCTGAAGTGCAAGAGGTGGAAACGACTCAGGTGCTGGGCGCTGACGAGGTGATCCTGGATATCCGCTCTGCTGATGAGCGTGACGAGAAGCCGCTGGTGGTGGAAGATCGTGAAGTGCTGCATATCCCCTTCTTCAAGCTGGCCACCGCCTTTGGCGATCTGCCCAAGGAGAAGACCTATCTGCTCTACTGCGATCGCGGCGTGATGAGCAAGCTGCAGGCGCTCTATCTGAAAGAGAAGGGCTTTGACAACGTCAAGGTGTACCGCCCGTAAGCGTGGTTTACTCTGCCCATAAAAAATCCGGCCAATGTGCCGGATTTTTTATTGCACGGGGTCAGTGATGACCATCAGGGGCAGGGGACCGGGGTGAAGGAGTCTTGCCCCTGGCAACGCCAGCCCATTTCCGCCTCCCGCATCTGCCACAGGTTGTCGCTGCGATAGAGAGTCAGGATGTAGATCATGTCACTCTTGCTGCCATCGAGGGCCACCGAGAGCACCAGATCATTATCCAGCTGCTGGGCATGAATGCGACTGGGGGTGTCGCCATGCCCCACAAAGCGCAGTGCCACCTCACGGTAGTCATTGACCCAGCGTTGTTGTTGATCACTGGCTTGACGTATCTGCTGGTTGAACTGCTGCACCGGCGCCGAGGCCAGTCGACCAAACACTACTTGAGCTTCGGCGTGGGCTGCCGTCACGTTCGCCAGGAGGAGTGTGGTAAGCATACCGATTTTGCGCATGAGAAGTTCCGGCTAACAACGACTGCTACTATGACAACAGAAAAGCCTATTTGGTTCAACGCAAGGCCCGCAGCGACATGATGGCGCTGTGGGCCTGCTCTCAATTGCGTTGCAGCGAGAAGGTTGGCAGCGACAGATGCCAGTAGATGGCGGCGACCCGCAGGCCAAATACGGCCGTCATGCAGATGAGCATGGCCGTTACCCTGTCCATGTTCGCCTCCAGCGCCAGGGTATAGAGAATGCCGCCGAGGATACAGGCGGTGGCATAGATCTCTTTTTGCAGCACCATGGGCACTTCTCGCGCCAGTACATCGCGGATCATGCCGCCGGCTACGCCGGTCATGGTGCCCATGATCACGGCGATCAGCCCCGGGGTACCGAAGTTGAGGGCCTTCTGGGCACCGATCACGGTAAAGAGGGCCAGCCCGAAGGCATCCGCCACCGGCAGCACATACCAGGGCATCCGGCGGGGCAGCTTGACCATCCACATACCGATCAGCGCCGTCGCGATGACGACCCAGATATAGAGGGGATCGCGCACCCAGAACACGGGGGTAGCGCCCAGGATCATGTCACGGATGGTGCCGCCGCCGATGGCGGTCACTGCCGCCAAAACCATGACGCCAAACCCGTCCATTCTGAGCCGGCCAGCCACCAATACCCCTGAAAACGCGAATACCGCAGTACCAAACATGTCGCTGATGTAAACAATCTGCTCAACCAGTGTCTGCATGGAGAACAACTCACGCCAAATTGTTGATGGGGCCGCGATTTTAGGGGCTGGCGAGCCCAATCGCCAACTGTGCTCGATAAAATTGCGAGTCGAGACGAACTTTTTCTCACTGCATGGACCGGGTGAGTCTCGAGTGTGCCCGCTTGCCACGTCGTTCGCGGGATTCGGGAGGTGACTCCTGTCGTCTGTTTTGGCCCGATTTTTTCCTTAAGTTTCCCCCCGACCCGCCGATATATAAGGTAAGCGGCGTTAATGCGATGAAGCGTTGAAAAAAATGCTAAAGACATCCAAAAACGAGCCGTTAAATAAGACGCATCGGGCACAGAAAATAATAAAGCCTGAGCAAATAGAAGAGTAAATTTAATAGCTTAGGAGAAGAATCATGAGTCTTTACATTAACACTAACGTTTCATCACTCAACGCTCAGCGTAATCTGATGAATACGACCAAAGCATTGGATACATCCTATACTCGTTTGGCGTCGGGCCTGCGTATTAACAGTGCAAAAGATGATGCAGCAGGTCTGCAAATTTCCAACCGTTTGACCTCCCAGATCAATGGGTTAGATCAGGGTAACCGCAACGCCAACGATGGTATCTCTGTTGCTCAGACAGCTGAAGGTGCGATGGACGAAATTACCTCGATGTTGCAACGGATGCGTACCCTAGCACAGCAATCCGCCAACGGTTCCAATAACACTGATGACCGTACTGCGCTGCAGCAAGAGTATACTCAGTTGACTACAGAGATTGACCGAGTTGCAAAAGATACTACTTTTGGTGGTCAGAATTTATTAAATGGCGGTTATTTTGGTACTTTCCAAGTAGGCGCGGATGCTGGGCAGACAATTACTTTCAAAATGACGACAGCGTTTACTCTGAGTGGTATTGCGCAGGCTACTAAAGGTAGCGCGACAGTAGCATCCAGTGCTGCAGCTGGTGTTGATAAGTATAAAGTAACGCCAAATTCAGCAAAGGTAGATATAGCTGATGTCAGTACAATTACAGCTGCTAGTACAGCACAGCTGGCAATGGCGAATCTGGATTTCATGATTAAGGTTGTCGATAGCAAACGAGCCGAATTGGGTGCTGTGCAGAACCGCTTCGATTCGACCATTCGCAACCAAGCTAACGTATCTGAAAACGTCAGTGCAGCACGCTCACGTATCCGTGATGCTGATTTTGCAACTGAAACCGCCAACCTGACCAAGCAGAACATTTTGCAACAGGCGGCTTCTACCATCTTGGGTCAGGCCAACCAGCGTCCTCAGTCAGCCCTCTCTCTGCTGCAAGGTTAACAAAAGAAAACAGGGCGGTTGTTCAGGCCGCCCTGGTCAAGAGATGGAACAAAGGGGTGTTCGGTTCGCACTCTGTTCTATCGGGAGAGATATCATTCTCTATTAGTAATGCCAAGTGTTGTCCAGCTGTTCAGTTCTGTCACACTTGGTCATATTCTCCTGAGCATATGCTCATCTTTAGGCCGGTTTACCGGCCTCTTTTTATTGTGCCGCCAAATTGACGTCACTCTGTCAGTACAAAGCATGAACCGTGCCAATGCAGTCCATCCCGCAAAATCAAGCATCGTCTGATGTTGGCGTTTGGCTGCGTCGTTCCGCCTTTGTCCTATTGCCGCCTACCGGAGAAAACTTGCCGCATCAGGCAACAATTTTCCTAAAGCTTGTCTCTGCGCTGCCGTTAAATAAAGTGAAGCAATCGAGGGGTGTTCGGAATCCAACGTTTGCACTACTGCGGGTGACCTGTTCGTTCAAACAGACACCCGCCTGAAGAGACAGGCATGTTCAACCTGTTCTTCAAACGGTGGGACGTCGTGCTGTTTTGACGACGCAACCTGCAGTCGCATGTTCTTCGGGAGAATATTTTATGGCCATGTATATCAACACCAACATTTCATCATTGAACGCTCAGCGTAACTTGATGAATACCAACAAGTCTCTGGATACCTCCTATACCAGATTGGCATCAGGTCTTCGTATCAACACCGCCAAGGACGATGCTGCCGGCTTGCAGATATCCAACCGTTTGACCTCGCAAGTCAATGGTCTGGATCAAGGTAACCGTAACGCCAACGATGGTATTTCTGTGGCACAAACTGCTGAAGGGGCGATGGATGAAGTGACCTCCATGTTGCAACGGATGCGCACTTTGGCTCAGCAATCGGCGAACGGTTCCAACAATACGGATGATCGTGTCGCTTTGCAGCAGGAATATGATCAGCTGACTACAGAAATAGATCGTATATCCGGTGATACCACTTTTGGTGGTCAAAAATTGCTGGATGGTTCTTATAAGGGGACGTTCCAGGTTGGCGCCGATGCCGGCCAGACGATTACCTTCAAAATGACAACGTCCTTTAATCTTGCCGGTATTGCAAAGGCAACCAAAGGTAGTGCGACAGTCGCATCTAGCGCTGCGACTGGTGTTGACAAGTATAAAGTTACACCAGCAGGAACCCCGGTTGCCGTTGCTGATGTCAAGAGCATTAAGGCTGCGAGTACAGCACAGCTGGCCATGGCCAACCTTGACTTTATGATCAAGGCGGTTGACAGCAAGCGTGCCGAACTGGGTGCGGTGCAGAACCGGTTTGATTCGACCATTCGCAACCAGTCCAACGTCTCTGAAAACCTGAGCGCCGCCCGTTCTCGTATTCGTGATGCAGACTTTGCGACTGAAACCGCCAACCTGACCAAACAGAACATCCTGCAGCAGGCGGCATCAAGTATCCTGGCGCAAGCCAACCAAAGACCGCAATCTGCTCTGTCCCTGTTGGGTTAACGGGTAGTGATGGGATAGACAAGGAGCGACGATATGGCCAATGACATTGGAATCCCCTCATCGGTCACTCCTTCTTCTCTTCAGTCAAGTAGCAAGAGCGGCCAATCGGCCGCTCAAGTGCTATCTGGCATGGCGGAAGAGCAGCGGGTGACGACACAGGATGTGGAAAAACAGCAGGAGGAGCTGAAACAAGAAAACGTCAGCAAGCAGAACATGTCCGAGCGGGACATTGAAAAAGAGGTCCAAAACTTGCAGGAGTTCAGTAAGTTGAAGGGATGGACGGTCAATTTCAGTGTTGAAAAAGAGCTCGAACAGGTCGTTATTAAGGTGATGGATGCCGATACCCAGTCGATGATCCGTCAGATCCCGAGCGAGGAGTTGTTGGCTATCAGCAAACGGATCAAGGATTTGCGTGAAGGGGATGTTATCGGCGGTGGTTCGCGAGTCGGATTATTGCTTGATAAAGAGATTTAATACGTAAGTGTTACGAGGAGAGTGAGAATGGCCACAATTACGTCTGCTGGTGCGGGTTCTGGACTGGACTTGGAGTCTGTCATCGCAGCAAGCGTTGACGCCAAGAAGGCGCAGCTGTTGCAGCCAATTACCACCAAAAAGACCAATGCCCAGATCACTCTCTCTGGGGTGGGACAGCTGAAGTCTGCGATCGCGACTTTTGTCACCACTCTACAGGCGATGTCAAAGGATGATGCGTTTAACAAACGTTCGATAAACATCACCCAGGATAAAGATAATCCGGTTCTCAAGGTAGAGAGTAAGAGTGGTTCTTCAAACGGGCAATATGATATCAGTGTCGAAAAATTGGCGAAAACCAGTAAATTTGAAGGTAGTTTTGCCTCTTCGACCACGCCCATGATTACTCAAGATGGCACCCTGACACTCAAGGCAGGTGACAAAACCTTTGATGTGGATGTTAAAGTGGGAGATTCACTCCAGTCCATTCGCAAGCGCATCAACAATGATAGTGACAACTTTGGTCTTAGTGTCAATATCATGAATACCTCCGATGGCAAGGCGGCCCTTGTTATTGACTCTGGTGTCAGCGGAACCGGTAAGGATCTGCAGATAACCGGCAGCACACCTGAGCTGACTGACAATTTCATCTCCAAGCTGACCCAGAAGCAACAAGCCCGTGATGCCGAGATAAGCGTAGATGGCAATAAATTGACCAGTGCGACCAATACCTTCGATGGCACCATTGTGGGTCTCAAGATTACGGTGTTGAAAGAGTCGGAGAGCACAACTACCACGAACCCGGCTGATGGTACCGTGACGACCACTTACAAGCCAAACAGAGTGGATGTGACTACAGACAAGGCTGGCATCAAGACCATGGTGCAGGGCTTCATCGATGGCTATAACGCTCTGGTGAAGAAGAGCAACGATCTGGGCAAACGCAGCTCTATCGTGGCCGGCGTCAGCCAGAATGATGGTGGAGCCCTGGCGGGGGATGCAACGACCAAGGCTGTGACTAGTCTGATGAGTGGCACAGTCACCGAGCCTTCGAACAACTCTTCGACCTTTTCGACCATCTTTCAGTTGGGGGTCAAGATGGACAACAAGGGAGTGCTCTCCCTTGACTCGACGAAATTTGACGAAGCGGTCGAGAAGAACTTCGACCAAGTAGTGGCTGTATTTGGCGGCAAGGACGGGGTGGCTGGCAAGCTGGCCAATCAGCTTGAGACCTATTCCAAGACAGGGGGGCTGCTTGCCAAGCGGGAGGATACCCTCAATTCGGATTTGCGTGACGTAAACCGCAAACAATCGGATGTAGCGGCCCAGCTTACCAAGTATGAAGAGACACTGAGAGCTCGCTACGGCAGTCTGGATACTCTGCTGGCAAAAATGAACAAGTCTGCTTCTTATCTCAGTTTGCTTAATACCAACACCAAAACCAGTTAATTTGTAGTCAGGAGCGGTGTCTCGTATGTATCGGAAAAATATCAAGGCTTATACCACTCAGAGTCTGCAGTCCGAGTTGGCAGTAGCGGATCCCTATCGCGTGATCCAGTTACTGATGCAAGGATGTCTCGAGCGTCTCGCACAGGCCCGTGGCGCTATTGAGCGCCGTGATTTCGAGGGAAAATCCCAGTCTATCTCCAAAACACTGGCCATTATCAACGGCCTTCAAGATTCATTGGACCTGTCGTATGGCAAGGTACCCGAGGATCTGTTCGCGCTTTATGACTATATGAAGGTACGTATGATGGATGCTAGCCGTGACATGGATGTGAGCGCCATTGATGAAGTGATTAGTCTTATGCTTACAGTCAAGAGTGGCTGGGATGCTATTCCTGTCGAGGAGCGTGACAAGGCGTTAGCGCAGCAAAAAGTGGGTAGACCGGAATGAGTGAGCGCGGCGGCTCTTCACTGTCAACCGTGATAATCCAAGGTGTGCAGTTGCAAGCCCTGCTGGAGCAGGGCGCGCTTGCAGAAGCCGAGCGGCTGGCAGAACATTATCTGCAGTCAATTGAAGAAGTATTCGAGCCGTTTCAGCGTGGAGAGACTCTCAATGTGGAACAGCAGCAGTTACTGTTGCAATTTCAGGTTCTTCATGACTGGGTAAGTCAGGAAAAGCTGCAAGCTGAAGCACAATTACGAGAATTTTCCCAGGCCGGTCGCGCATCGGGTCTGTACAAGCTGAATGCAGGTTAGTCTGATATGGATATTCATCACAAAATAACTGATTTAGAAAATGAGCTGGCTCGACTGGCACTGCAAAAGCAGCAGGAAGCGGCCATGCTAGAGGTGCTTCCCGTCCGTTATGATCTGAACATGGCCGCTTTTGCCAAGTACATGCCTGCCATTCATGACTGTTTCAAGGAGTACCAGTCTGCCAGGCCTTTTCGCTTCTTCTGTAATGAAAATGGTGTTCCCAATATTCTGTGGCTCGATGATGGTCTCTCGCTTTATGGGGAGGATCCATGCCACGAGGTACAGGAGCAGATTGCCGAGGTCATTGAACAGAGTGTCTTGCAATGTATCGACTTTGTGCCCCAGTGGTATATTGATGGTCAGATCCATATCAAATACAACAATGAAATATCCAAATTAAAAGAGAAGTCAGCCTTGGAAGGGTTGCATCTCAATTCGGCCTTACATACCGATATTCCGTTGGCATTGATGTATGGTATTGGCTTGGGTTACCAGCTCGGTTGCCTCTATGAACAGTGCAAGATCAAAAATCTGTTTGCTTTCGAGCCTGATCTTGACATGTTTTATGCGTCACTCTTCTGCTTTGACTGGCATCAGTTGCTCGCCTATATGGAGGCTGAGTCGATCAGTTTGCACCTATTTATCGGTGTTGATGAGCAATTGCTGGTTGCTGATATGATGGAAGCTCTCCATCGTAAAGGAGCATTCTGGTCAGCTAGTTATTTTTCTTTCTGTCATTATCATTCGCCAAAACTACATGCTTTGATCGAACAGGTCGAAAGGGAGTTTTATCTGCTCAAGACTGGATGGGGATTCTTTGATGACAACATCTATGCGCTTGCTCATAGCCACACCCATCTGCAAGATGGCACCCCCTTCCTCAAACGGTGGCGTGATACCAGTGCTTTCGAACAGGTGCCGGTCTTTGTGGTTGGCAATGGTCCTTCACTGGATCAGAGCATCGAGTTCATCCGGCAGCATCAGCAGCAGGCCATCATCATCGCGTGTGGTACGGCGGTCAGTGCGCTCTACAAAGCTGGCGTAAAACCGGATATCTACGTTGCAGTGGAGCGCACCAAAAGTTCTGCAGATTTTCTGAGCATCCTCAACGCCGATGACTTTATCAAGGATGCGGTGTTCCTGAGCGTTGATGTCATTCATCCTGAATGTAAGCTCTTCTTTCGTAAAACAGGATTAGCATTCAAGCCCAACGAGCCGATGTTTTCCATGTTGATCAGCGCGTTTGGTCAGGCATTCGAGTACGATACCATTGAATTTTCCAATCCCTTCGTCGGCAATACCGGCCTCAATTATGCTGCTTTGCTTGGTTTCAAGCAGGTATATCTGTTTGGTATCGACAATGGCTATAAAACAGCCGGGCAGCATCATTCCAGCCTGAGTCTCTATTACAATGATAAGCAAGAGGCGAAATACCAGGAAAATTTAAAGGATACTTTCCCGGCACCGGGTAACTTTGGCGACGAAGTGCGTATCAACCATCTATTCGGACTGGCCATTCATAATATGGCGCGCGTATTGTGCGATTATCCCGAGATGCAATGCGTCAATAGTAGTGACGGCGCTTATATCGAAGGGGCGATCCCTCGCCGTGTTGAGTCGCTGCAACCCGAATGGCCGGAACTCGACAAGATCGCACTCATGGATGAAGTGATGGCCACTTGTTTCCAGCCTTTTGACATGGCCAGTTTTGATTTTGCCGCTGCGTTGCAGGTGCCGCTGTTTGTTGAGCTGGTGGACAAGTTGCGTGATGACTGGCGCCAGGTTGCCTGTGAGCACAACGCGGTGCTGGCCATGATGCAACGCCATCACGACTATCTGCTTTATCTGTTGATGAGCCGCGAATCCCATCTCTATCGGGTATTGATCGGTTCAATAAACTATTTCTACGCCAATATCATCAGCCTGATGATGGCGCAGGTGACAGCAGAACCCGAGGTGCTGGCGGGCAAGATAAAAGAGGCGCAGGCAATTCTGGAGTTATTCTTCGAGGATAGCAAAGTGATGTATGCCGATGCTTTTGATGGTCATGACACCACCTACTTTACCGGCCTGGATGTGTTCAAGCGCTAGTTCTTGAATCGGATGGGGATGACGCTGTTCATCTCCATATCCTAACAGTATGATATCGAAGTATTTAATCCCTTCAGGTGCATATATGGCCACCCTTTCCCTGGCATCCACCGCATTTCTCATGCCCGGTAATGTGGCGTGGACTCCTTTGGGTCGATGTGCGCGGTTGCAATTTTGTCCTCAAGGTCAATGGCAGCCGATGGCCGATTGTGACGGACATCTGGTGCTCTGGTTTTGGGAGCAACTGCTGACCGACAGCGAATGCCAGCATTGGTACACTCTGGATGATCCCGAATTGTCCGAGACCATTGATACTTGGTTGGAAGCATTGCTCTCACCACTGCTGGGGACTCCTCATCTTTATCTCGGCGCCTGCTCACTGCAAGGGGGCGGGGTGAGTGGTGCTCTCCATCCCTGGATGATGCAGCTGGATGCCTGCTTTACCCGAGCGCTTGCACGTCACCACATTCGGGATTTGGGGCTAGGTCGCTGGCTCTCTGAGCAGGGACGATCCCATTGTGTGGACGAGCGTAATCGTTATCTTCTTTCTTGTCCTCTCTCGATGCACGGCTTGACTAGCCTTGCCGATTGGATTGCCGCGCGTTGGATGCTTGATCAGGCGCCGATACGCAAGGTGTTGGTGCTCGACTGTGACAATACCCTGTGGGGGGGGGTCGTGGGTGAAGAGGGGCTGACTGGCCTTTACCTTGGTCAGGACGGTCTCGGTAAACTCTATCAGTCGTTTCAGGATGTGGTGCTCTACTGGTATCAGCGCGGCGTGTTATTGGCATTATGCTCTAAAAACGATCCGGCAGATGTTTGGCTGGTGTTTGAGCAGCATGGCTCCATGAGACTCAAAAAGCGGCAGATTGCAGCGTCTGCCATTGGTTGGGGCTCTAAATCTCAAGGTTTACGAAATATTGCCGCCAGCCTCAATCTGGGGCTTGAGGCCTTGGTCTTCTGGGATGACTCCCCCCTAGAAAGGGCCGAAGTTCGACATGCCCTGCCACAAGTCGATGTCATTGAACCACCAGCAGATATTTGGGCATGGCCTACAACCTTGCTCACTTATGGAGGGTTTTCACGCACCTTCAGTGGTGATGACACTCTTCGTCAGGCCTCCTATCTGGCATTGGCAGATGCCGCCCGGTTACGTAGCAAGGCCGGCAGTGAACAGCATTTTCTCGCCTCCTTGTCGCTGCGTGCAGCGATACAGCCGCTGGCGATGGATAACCTTGATCGTGCCGAGCAGATCACCCATAAAACCAACCAGTTTAACCTCTCCTGTCAGCGATATGAGGCAAGCGAGCTCAAACGGCTGGCGCAGTCTGGCTGGTGTTGGCTAGTGTCGTTGCAGGATCGCTTTGCCGATCATGGTTTGGTTGGCTTGGTGCTGATCATTAAAATCACGCCCAAGCTGGCGTTGCTCGATGCGCTGGCTCTGAGTTGCAGAGTGTTGTCCAGAGGACTCGAATATTGGTTGCTGGCTCGTGTCTCGGCTGCATTGCGCGAGGCGGGGATCGAGCGTCTGGTTATTGGCTCGAACCGTTGTGAACGTAATGAACCTGCGCTGACATGGTTGGCATCCCTGTTGTTAACCCCCTGTGATAATCCGGATCCTGCCCGTTTTTCCCATGAGCATTACCATAGTCTGGCGCTCGAACAGCTGAATTTGCCTTTTTTGGAGTTTTATCACCATGACTGATCTCTTCACTCTGTTAGAACAGCAGTTCCCTTCTGCCATCATCTCGCGAGGCAACTATCAGCTGGGACTTGGGGCCTTTCCGGAATGGGATTCGCTCGGTCATTTCAATTTTCTGTTGCTGGTTGAGCAGACGTTCTCGGTACGCTTCGAGCCCGAAGAGTTGGCGACTATGAAACAGCTTCAGGATGTTCGTGATGCGCTGTTGCTGCGTGGTCTTGCGCTGTGATTGAAGCTCTCTCTCATGTTCTTGGCGCCCTCGGGATCGCACGTGGAAGCGCTATCATGGTTCACTCTGACGCCATGGCGGTGGCCCAGTTTCCAGGGCGGGGCAATGAAGCCGGCATGCATGCTTTTTGGCTCGGGATGCAGGAGTGGCTGGGGAAAGAGGGTACTTTGCTGGTGCCGACATTCACGTATAGCCTGACTCGCCAGATCTGTTTCGACAGGGCGACATCCCCCAGTGAAGTCGGGTTGATGACGGAGCAGTTTCGCACTCTGCCAGGGGTGGCGCGGACCCGCGATCCTATCTTTAGCGTTGCGGTATGGGGAGCGGGGCGCGACGAGGTGGTTGCAGCAGGGGGTCATGACTGCTTTGGTGAAGAGAGCCCCTTCGCCTGGTTGGCGGCCCACGATGGCTGGATTACCGGTTTTGCCTGTCATCCCGATCGCATTACCTTCACTCATTATGTCGAGCAGCAACTAGGTGTCGATTATCGCTTTATGAAACGCTTTGAGGGGGATGTCCGCGAGCTTGGAATGGTGTGCTCCTGGCATTGTGACTACTTTGTGCGAAGACTCGATCTGGCCAGCGAGATAGATCTCTCCCGTCTGGTTGAAGCCCTTAAAAGTCAGAACAAATGGCACCATGGGTTATTTGGCCGGTTACCGGTTTGGGCGGTTCGTTGTGCTGACTTTGCCGCGGTGGCAAAAGAGCTGATCGCAGTCCATCCCAATGCGCTTATCAGGGAGGGGAGATGAAACTACACCATATTGGACTGGTGGTGGCCGAACTGGATCTTGGCGTACGTTATTGCCGCGAGACCCTCGGGCTTTCCCGCTTTAGCGAGCCGGTGCTCGATCCGTTGCAGCGGGTGCATATCTGTTTTGCCTATGATGATGCGGGTATTTGCTATGAACTGATTGCCCCGGCCAGTGAAGAGAGCCCCGTCAGTCAGGCGCTACGTACCCGTCATAACCTACTCAATCACCTAGCCTATGAGGTGGCAGACCTGGCAATAGCTGCTGAAAAACTGCGGGCCCAGCGTCATCTTCCCCTCGGGCTCAGCCAGCCTGCCATCGCGTTTGGCGGCGCCCATGTCCAGTTTTTCCTGAGCCCCCTTGGCCATATAGTTGAATTGATCGAGGCACCCACCCCATGAGTTTTTCACCCAAGAGTGGCTATCTGCCCACCGACTGGGACGACCAGGCACAGATCGGTGAGCAGCTGCATCGGCTGCTCACCCTGTTGTTTCCGCTCAACCGTAGCCTGACCGGGGACGGGGTTCGACAGTCGCTGGCCCTGTGGCGCGAGCATTGCCTGCCCGAGTTGCAGATCCATGAAGTGGCCAGCGGCACCGAGTGCTTCGACTGGACCGTGCCTGACGAGTGGAACGTGCGGGAAGCCTACATAGTGGGGCCAGATGGACGCAGGGTGGTGGACTTCCAGGAGCACAACCTGCATCTGGTCGGTTACTCGGAGCCGGTGCGCAGCACCCTCTCGCTGGCCGAGCTGCAGTCTCATCTGCACTCCTTGCCCGACATGCCGGACGCCATTCCCTATGTGACCTCCTACTACAAGCGCCGCTGGGGCTTCTGTCTGCCCCATCGGCTGCGTGAGGCGCTGCCGGAGGGGGAATATCAGGTGGTGATCGATGCCTCTCTGGAACCGGGTTCGCTCACCTATGGTGACTGGGTGCTGCCGGGGGAGAGCGAGCAGGAGATCCTGCTGTCGAGCTACACCTGCCACCCCTCCATGGCCAACAACGAGCTCTCTGGCCCCTGTGTCGGTGTCTTCCTGATGGCTTGGCTGGCGTCACTGCCCACACGCCGTTACGGCTACCGGCTGATGCTGGTGCCTGAAACCCTGGGCGCCATCGTCTACCTCTCTCGCCATCTGGACCAGCTCAAGCAGCGCACCCTGGCCGGGTTCAATCTGACCTGCCTTGGCGATGACCGCGGTTACTCCTTCCTCCCTTCCCGCCAGGGCAACACGCTGTCGGATCGCATCGGTCGACATGTGCTGGGTCATCTGGCGCCGGGCTACAAGGCGTACAGTTTCCTGGAGCGAGGCTCCAACGAGCGCCAGCTGTGCGCCCCCGGCATCGATCTGCCGGTTACTACCCTGATGCGCAGCAAATATGGCTGCTATGCCGAATACCACACTTCGCTCGATGATCTCTCGCTGGTGACGCCGGCCGGTTTGGCTGGCGGATTCATGGCGCTGCGCCGAGCCATCGAGTGTCTGGAGCTGGACGAGCGCTGCGAGGTGACTGTACTGGGAGAGCCCCAGCTGGGCAAACGGGGTCTCTATCCTGATCTGTCGACCCGCTATTCCGGTTGGCAGGTGAGGGAGATGATGAATCTGCTGGCCTACAGCGATGGCAAGCTGACCCTGTTCGAGATCGCCGAGACCATCAAGGTGCCTTTCTGGCGGGTGGTGCCACTCGCTAGATCACTTCTTGACGCGGGGTTGCTACGTCGACATAGCCCCGTTCTTGAAAATGCACTTACAAAATAATAATTACTTGGAGTGTATGGGGTTGGTAAATACGATAGTGTTCATACCTCAGCTCCTTATCGAATATCACATTTTTTGTATGACAGAAAAACGCCGGATTATCTACCTTGGTCATGCTTTAAGGAAAGAATTATGAAGTGCCCATATTGTCACAGTGATAACACATTGATTTTTCTTGAGCGAAAAATGCCAACAGTCCTATCTGCATATTCTGGCAGTTTTCCTGTGAAAGTGGCAGATATGCAGATTAGTGCTTGCAAGGATTGCCTAGTCGGCTTTGCGTCGAAGAAATTATCCTCGGAAGAGCTAACTGAGATATATGATAACTATTTATATATTTCCCCGCTAAATAATATTGGCGTTACTAAATATGATGGGATGATTAATACTATCAGAAAGAATTTTAGTATAAATGATGAAATTATAGAAATTGGTTGTTCGGAAGGGTATCTTTTGAAAAAACTCAGAGATGTTGGCTTTTCGAATGTGACGGGAATTGAGCCAGGCCCTCAGGCTGATAGTGCGAAGGCATTGGGACTCAATGTCATAAAAGGTTATTTTGATGCCAGTCATGCTAAGAATAAAATTGATGGTTATTATCTTATGCATGTGTTCGAACATTTTGAAGACCCATTCTCAATTTTCAGATTAATGTCTGAAACATTGAATGAGACAGGGAAGATTGTAATTGAGGTACCAAACTTTGGTGGTTTTCACATCCAACACTTATTCTATTATAATATTTATTTCATGCAAGTTTTGTCTCGAGATAATGATTTAAAAATAATAGATTATTGCATTGAAAATGGCAGTTTAAGAGTTGTATTTGCTAAGGATGAAAACGTACGGTATCGCAAAATTCATCTAGTGTTCGACAAGATAAAATATATAGAAAATCTTACGGAGATTAAAAGTAGCTATGAATCATATCGTGAGAGAGTTAATGGCTTTCTTAGAGGTAAAGATACTGTTTTTTGGTGGGGGGCAGGATCCGCATCGGTAATTATTCTGAATGAAATAGAGCGAGATGTACTGAATAATACAAAAATAATCGTTGTTGACGGAGATAGGAATAAGTCTAATCTTACAATTCCAGGTGTAAACTTGAAAGTTGACCATTATAGCAACTTTAATGGTGCACATATCAATAACTTGGTGATTGCATCCAGCTTCTATAAAGAGATACTTGATTCAATAGAGCTCAGTGGCATAACGTATGACCATGTGGAGGTTTTTAGTTATGCCTAAAGCCATCAGGCAGCAGGTCATCACCGTCAGTGCGAGAGCTGAACATGCGGTTGGCAATGTGGTATGAATATGTTGCCTGTGATTTTGAGCATGGATGTAACGACATCCATTGCGTGGTGACCCATAACCTCTGGAATTATCTGGGTTGGCGCAGGATGCTGGATCGTTACGGGAAGGGTGTGGATATCAGGGACTGTCTGCATGAGGTGCTGGGGCGCCACATGAAACACGTAATGGGGGCATAGCCAAAATAAATCCCTGATCAGGTGCGGAATGTCGGGTAGAGGCACTGGTTGTTCCGCAGCTCAACTGCGGGCAGTTGGTTGGAGATCAAAGTTAGCTGAACGCTTGGCGGCGTGACAGTTTCTTGCGAGATAAATTGGATGTGGCCTTGATCATGAAACATCTCCTGCTGTGGTGGGGGAGGAAGGGGCCGTCAGGGTATGCACCAGCTCATATTCGAGATAGTCGGCTAGCCCAAGCCAGTCTTGCCGTTCCTGGCTGTGGAGCAAGGAGGCTATCAGGTCGGGTGGCAGGTTGCCCCGCTCGGTGAGGGTCTCCTGTAGCAAAACGGGCAGGGCCTGACTCGCCGAAACCGATTGTCCCAGCCGAAACTGGTGTGCCAGCGCCGTGATGCGGGTTATCAGGCTATTAATCATGACAGGTACTCCGGATGGTAGCTGCAACCCACAATCTCCGCACCTTCCCGGCTGCAGCTCCAGAATTTCACCTCGGGATGGCGCGCTATGTATCGTTCAAGTTCGATGCGATAGGCGGAGAAGTTCGGATTGGTCTTGACCCGCCGCCCGTGTCCATCAAGGGTCCAGCTGAGCGCCTCGCTGGCTCTGGGGCCGAGCGCCCCATCCGCCCATCCGGAGTGGGTTAGCTCGCCGGGGAAGGCAAAATCCGTTCCCAGCAGAATGACCTGCTGGCAGCCCATCTGCACGGCGAGGTCGACGGCGGGATGGATGACGCTGCCGCCCGAGTGCAGGGTCCCCTTGGGGATCGCCTGCCTCAGCGTCTGGTACATGGGACTGCGGGAGTAGGCTGCCTTGCGCGGTCCTTGCCAGGCCAGTAGGGCTGCCGTGGGGACCATGGGATAGTAGACCAGGGTGGTCTGGGCCGACTGGGCGGCAGGCAGTCTGTCGCCGTAGATGGCCTCATCTATGGTGACGACGATGTCGGGCCGGATGCCGTGGCGCAGCAAAAAAGCCAGCGCAGTGTCAACGCTGATCAGCAGGTAGTCCTGCCGACGGTTCTGCAACTGCTTCTGCAGGGTGGCCAGGTTGTGCTGCAGGGTCGGGCCGCTTGCCACGACAAGGGCCTGCTTGCCCTGGGCCAGACCGAACAGGGTCGCCACATCGCCATCACCGGCCAGCAGCTCGCGGTTTTCGGCCAGCCGCCTAGTAATGTCGGGGTGCTCGGCATCGAACCTGGCCAGGACGAACGGCAACTCTATTTCACTCACCAGCCGGTCGCGGATGCGGGCTGCTGCATCTTCCACCAGCAACAGTTCGGGCGGCAGGGCGAAGAAGGGCAGACGCATCTCGCTCTCGTCCCCCGCCATCATTAGTTCGACCCTAGGGTCAGCCAGCCAGTCCTGCTGGTCCAGCAGCCGCAGCACTAGGGCAAACAGGGCGCCATTCATGATCTTCACTTCCAGCCGCTTGAGGCCGCTGCGCGCCAGCAGGGCGCGCGGCAGATCACCGAGCCCGGTGCCGTAGAGGTGCAGCACCGGCTGTTCGGGCAGGCTGGCGGCCTGCAGCTCGGCCTCTTTCACCCTGTCATGGCGACTGGTGAGCTGGATGCCGTTGATGCTGAGGGTCGAGCCCAGCCCTTCGGTCAGCTCGGCTTGGATGCTATTCACGTCCTGCGCCAGCAGGCGGTGCCAGAGGGTGGGCCAGCGCTGGCTGATGAGCCTACCGTGCTGGTTGAAGAGATCATCACTCATCTTTTTCTATCCACTCCCAGTTGAGAGGTTGATTGGCGCTTAGATCGCGCCTGACCCGCTTGCCGATGAGCCGATCGTAATCGGCGGGGGGCAGGCCGAGGGCGGGGCGCACTGACTTGATGTGCTCTGCGGTGATCACCTCTCCTGCTGCAATATTCTTGACCAGATAGAGGGAGCGGCGAAACGCGCGGTTACCCTGTTCACTTGCGGTGAGCTGGTAATCGGCTACTCCGAGAGCGGCATGGGCGGTATTGACCGAGGTTACCAGTTCGGCGAGTTCCGCCGGTTCCATGGAAAAAGCGCAATCCGGCCCGCCGTCGGCGCGGGCTAGGGTAAAGTGTTTCTCGATGAGGGTCGCCCCGAGCGCGGTGGCGGCGATGGCGGTGGCCGAACCCAGAGTGTGATCGGAGAGCCCGACCTCGACGCCAAAGCGCTGGCGCAGCATGGGGATGGTGCGTAGGTTGTATTCGGCCGCGGGCGCCGGATAGCCGCTGACGCAGTGCAGAAGTGCCAGCTGGCCGCTGCCATGCTTGAGCGCCATCTCAACTGCGGCGGCGATCTCGGCCTCGTTGGCCATGCCGGTGGACATGATGAGCGGCTTGCCGGTCTGGGCGGCGTAGCGGATCAGGGGCAGGTCCACCAGCTCGAAGGAGGCAATCTTGTAGGCCGGGCAGTCGAGGGATTCCAGCAGATCCACGGCGCTGAAATCGAACGGACTGCTGAACACCGTCAGCCCCAGCTCGCGCCCCTTGGCAAACAAGGCCTGATGCCATTCCCACGGCGTGTGCGCCCACTCATAAAGATCGTAGAGGCAGTGACCATCCCACAAGCCGCCGTGGATCTGAAATTCCGGCCGATCACTTTTGAGGGTGATGGTGTCGGGGCGGTAGGTCTGCAGTTTGACCGCACTGGCCCCGGCCGCCTTGGCGGCGGTCATGATGGCCAGCGCGCGTTCCAGGTTGCCGTTGTGGTTGGCCGATAGTTCGGCGATCACATAGGGCGCCTGCGCCGGGCCTATGGATTGATGGGCGATCTGCATCTGTGGTCAGGCTCCTGTGCCAAGTTGCCAGCCTTGCGGCGCCGGCTGCCAGGGGGCAGGGGGCGCTATCTTGGGTGGCTCGGCAAGATAGAGGGGAAATTGGGAGAAAATTTTTAGCAAGCGATGTGCCAACACTTGCCAAACCTCGGGGGCAATCAATTGCTGGGCTTGCCACAGTAGTTGCTGGCCATTGAGGGCCAAGGTGAGCAGTGCCTTGTCATAATGACGTAACTGCCACTGCTGGCCATCTGGTATCAGTTGATAATCGGGTTGTGGTAGCAGCCAGGCGGTGAGGCGATCCAGCCCCAGCCCGTCTACCTGCTGCTGGCCACGGCGGCGGTAGTCGTCTGCCTGTCGTTCAAGTCGTTGCAGGGCCTGCATCAGCCGCTCAGGCTCAGCCAGCTCGCTCAACGTGAGTCGCTCTGCCAACTGGAAGCGGGCGATCACTTCGTCGTTGAACTGCTGGTTGTCGACGATGGGCACTGCCAGGGTCGGCAGGCCGAGACAGGCCCGCTCCCAGGTCATGCCGCCGGCGGCGCCGATGGCGAAGTCGTGCCGGCTCATCAGGTCGGCCATCTGGCCGCTCTGGCGCAGCAGCACCAAATCGAGGTCGGCCAGCTCGGCCACTCTCTGTTCCAGCTCGGGCCAGAAGGGGTTGGCGCCGCCCGCCACCAGGGTCCAGCTAATGGTGCGGGCCCAGGGCAGCTTGGCCAGGCTGTTGAGGGTGACGAGGCAGGCGCCGGCGGGATCTGCGCCGCCAAAGCAGACAAGGCCCCGTTGCCACTGACTGGCGTGTGGCCGCGCCAGCTGGCGATAGGCGGGGCGCAGCAGGGCATAGTCGGTACCCAGCAGCAGCCGGCAATCGGCTGGGGTGAGCGGCTGGTAATCGACGGTGTGGCGCAAGGGGCCCTGATCCAGCAGCAACTGACCATGATGAGGGCGATCGGCCAGATCGTCGATCACCAGCAACTGACCACAGTGACTTGCCAGTGTCTGCTCGATTTGCCGATCAATCTGGTAGTGATCACACACCAGCCACTCCGGGCGCAAGGTGGGCAAGGGGCCTGCATCGTCCAGATCACAGAGAGCGTGATGCTGGTGGGAGTGCAGCAGTGGCAACAGGTGCATAGGTAGCTGATGGCAGAGGAAGTGGCACTCGGCGCCAGCCGTTTTCAGCCGATCGGCGATGGCCAGACAGCGCATCTGATGACCCAGCCCAATCTCGGTGCCGGCGTCGAGCCGGAAGGCAACCTTAAACGTCATCTTGGGCCAGCACCTGATAGAGCAGTTCGGCCAGGTGCCAATCTTCCAGCGTGTCGATATCGACCACCCTGTGCCGCGGCAGTGTGTGGCCAATCCCTTCTCCCCCCACCGGACTGATCCCTCCCAGCCAGGCCGCACGGCTGCCCCAGTAGAACTGGCCGGCATCCTGATAGGCAGGTTCCAGATCCTGGGAGCGTTTTGCCATCTGCTCCGGCCAGAAGGGGGTGACCCGCCCCTGCTCATCCATGCGCACGGCGCGCTGGATAGGGAAGCCAAACTCGGCCACGGTATAAACAAATGGAGCCTTGCTTGCGATCAGTTCCTGATAGGCGGACTTCAGGTCATCGGCCTGGATAAGCGGCACGGTGGCATAGATGCAGCAGTAGTGCTCTGCTTTGATGCCTAACTGATCGAGCCGCTGGATGGTGTCGATCACCACAGGGGTGGTACCTGTGTGATCGTCGGCAAGGCTGGCTGGCCGCAGAAATGGCACTTCCGCCCCCAGTTGACGAGCGACCTCGGCAATCTCGTCATCATCGGTGGAGACCACAATCTTGCTGAAACAGCCAGATTTCTGCGCCGCCTGGATGGCATAGGCGAGCATGGGCTGGCCACAGAAGGGGCGGATATTCTTGCGTGGAATGCGTTTGCTGCCACCCCGGGCTGGGATAATGGCGATGGCCATGATGGGCTCTCTCTGCTGGATTAATGACTGGCCGCAACTAGGATAATCGATGACAACTATTTGATTATTTTTGATATTATACTGGTTTTTCTGCTTGTATTATCGATTTTTGCTACGGAATAGCAGCAGTGTGGTCGATAAGAGAGACAGGTCATGGAAACTGGATGGCGTTGAAGATGAATTATGGCGTTGAGCTACGCCCGATAGCGCCGTGGGATCTTCCCGCTTTGCGGCGTTGGCGCAATCAGGATGATGTGCGAATGCAGATGGTATCCCAGACGAGTATTTCGCCGCGGCAACAGCGCCAATGGTTCGCCGCCACCCGTGAGCTGCGGGATCAGCAGCACTGGGTGCTCTGGTGCAAGGGCGTGCGAGCGGGCTACGTCAATCTTAAAGGTGAGTGTCAGGGCGAGCTGCAGGGTCAGGCGGTCGCCGATGCGGGGCTCTATCTGGGCAGCTCAACCGTGCGGCATCCCATGCTGGCCGTTGCTGCTGCATTATCCCAGCTTGATCAGGGTTTTGACGAGTTGCATATCGGGTGTATCCGTACGCTGGTTCGGGAGAACAACCGCTCTGCCCTGCGCTTGAATGAACAACTGGGTTACCGCCAGATAGGGCAAGAGAACGGATTTTTCGCATTGGAACTG
This sequence comes from Aeromonas sp. YN13HZO-058, assembly GCF_001921245.1. NCBI lineage: Bacteria > Pseudomonadati > Pseudomonadota > Gammaproteobacteria > Aeromonadales > Aeromonadaceae > Aeromonas > Aeromonas sp. YN13HZO-058. Next base: position 47,788 of record NZ_MQSY01000028.1, read on the forward strand.
CTTCCTGCGGATTACTATGCCGCCCGTGAGCGGCTACGGAGATTTTTCAGATGACAATCGCATTGGAACAGGTTTTTGCCGAGGCTCTGGGTATCGATATCGGCAGCGTCAGCGATGGGCTGGCCTACAACAGCATCCCGCAGTGGGATTCCGTCGCCCACATGGGGCTGATTGCCCAGTTGGAGGATCACTACGGCGTATTGCTCGATACCGATGACATTATCGACATGAGTTCGGTCGGCAAGGCGCGGGAGATCCTGGCTAAATACGGGATCGCATTCTGATGCAGGGGCTGTTGCAGGGCAAACGCGTGTTGATCACCGGTGCCGGGCGTGGCATCGGCCTTGCCATCGCCCGCCAGTTTGCCTCTCAAAGGGCAGAACTGTGGCTGGGAGGCCGTGATGAGGTGGCGATGAGCCAGCTGGCGACCGCGATTGGTACCGAGTTTGGCATGCCCTGCCAGCCTCTCTGTTTTGATGTGGCTGATCCGTCGGCGGTCAAGCAGGCCTTTCAGCAGCTGTTTGCCCAGACTCGCCAGCTGGACGTGCTGGTGAACAATGCCGGCATGCTGGAAGAGGCGTTATTGGGGATGGCGAGCCAGGCTCATCTGCAAAAGACGTTTAGCAATAATACCTTTAGCGTGATCTACTGCAGCCAGTATGCCGCGCGCCTGATGCAACGCAGCGGTGGCGGCAGCATCATCAATCTCGCCTCCCTGATGGGGCAAGTGGGGGCTGCGGGGCTTAGCAGTTATGCTGGCAGCAAGGCGGCGGTGATCGGCATTACCCAGTCACTGGCCAAGGAGCTGGCCGTCAGCCAGATCCGTGTCAATGCCATTGCACCCGGTTTTATCAATACCGATATGGCGCATGCCATCCCGGAAGATAAGTTTGCCGAGAGGGTGGCCAGCATCGCCATGGGGCGGATTGGTACGCCAGATGAAGTGGCCAAGGTGGCCCTGTTTCTTGCATCCGACTTGTCGAGCTATGTGACCGGGCAGGTGATTGGGGTCGATGGGGGTATGGTGATTTGAGCCAACCTGATTTGTTGACGCATCTGGTTGAAATCAATGAGGAGCCCGCCTGGCGAGACCCGCAAGAGGGGTGGCTCAGTTATGGTGAACTGGCTCGGCGTGTGGCGCAGTTGGCCTCAACCTATCCTGCCGGTCGTCATCTGGTCTACCTGCCATTTGTGACGTCCACTCTGCATCTGCTGCACTACTTGCTGGCCCTGCGTGATGGCCACGCCATCATGCTGGCCGATCCTGCTCAGGATGCCCAGTTGCACCGTGAGCAGTGCCAGCACTTTGGTGTCAGTCTGCGGGTATTGGAGGATGGGGTTGTTGCGCATCTTGGCGATGCGCCCTCGCTTCACCCTGAGCTTGCCATGCTGCTGCCGACATCTGGCAGTACCGGCTCCTGCAAATGGGTGCGATTGTCGCGAACCAATCTGGATGCCAATGCCGCGGCCATCGCCGAATATCTGGCGCTGAACGGGCGTGAGCGAGCCATCACCTCTTTGCCACTTTTTTACTCCTTCGGGATGTCGGTGCTCAACAGCCATCTTTTGGCTGGCGCCTCGCTGGTTTCATGCACTGCCAGCCCCCTTGAGCGCCACTTCTGGGATGAGGTCAATCGTCATCGGGTCACCAGCGTGGCGGGGGTGCCATTTACCTTTCAGATGCTTAACCGTTTGCGTTTTGACTGGGCCAGCTATCCCAGCCTGATGACACTGACCCAGGCGGGAGGACGGCTTGAGCCAGCGCTGGCAAAACAGTTTGCCGAGCAGGCATCTGCACTGGGGCGACGTTTTTTCGTGATGTATGGTCAGACCGAAGCGGCACCGCGCATCGCCTGGTTGGCGCACGATGAAGTGATGATTGCCCCGGATGCCATCGGCCGTGCCGTACCAGGCGGGCACCTCTCTCTGCGTCATGAACCGGGCTTTCCCGATGGGGAAGGGGAGTTGGTCTACGAAGGTCCAAACGTGATGCTTGGCTATGCCGAGCGCCCTGAAGATCTGGTTCGGGGACGTGAGATGAATACGCTGTTTACCGGCGATCTGGCTCGTTGTGATGAGGCGGGCCGATTCTATCTGACCGGGCGACTCAACCGTTTCTTGAAGCTGTTTGGCAAACGGGTGAGTTTGGCAGAAGTGGAAACCTGGTTGCAGGGGCGGGGCTATGCCTGCGCTGCGACCGGCCGCGATGATCGCTTACTGGTGGCCATCGAGGCAGACGCGTGCCCCTGTGACGCACTGCAACTAGAGGTGGCCCGTTGGCTGATGGTGCCGCCATCAAGCGTTCGCATTTATCGGCATCATTTGCCACGGCGCAGCAATATGAAGATTGATTATCCGGCCCTGTTAACAGAGCTGGAGCAACTATGAACAAGCTGTTTGATGCGCCGGTTTTTGGGCTGCCCCAACATGAAAAAAGTGGGTTGCTCCTTGCTCGCCTGAATGAATTGACGCAGCGCCATGCACAAGGGTGCCCAGCTTTTACCAATATTCTGTCGGCGTTTGGTTGGGGGCAGGCTTCGACGTACCAAGAGCTTCCCTATCTGGCCGCTCGTTTGTTCAAATTGGCCCAGTGGCAGAGTGTGCCGCAAGAAGAAGTATTCAAGGTGCTCACCTCCTCTGGCACTACCGGAACGCCGTCACGCATTGTGCTGGATCGGGATACCGCCGCCCTGCAGAGCAAGGTGTTGGTGAAGATCCTGCAAGAGTTCATCGGCAAGCAAAGGCTGCCCATGCTGTTGGTGGAGCAACCCGCCCTTATTCAAAACCGCAGCGGTTTTTCAGCCCGCGGCGCCGGTGCGCTAGGGCTTTCCTTCCTTGGCCGTGACCATACCTATGCCCTCGATGAGCAGATGCGGCCCAACTGGCCGGTCATTGAGGCGTTTTGTGACAAATATGCTGGCCAGCCGGTCCTGCTGTTCGGCTTCACCTTCATGGTCTGGCAATGTTTGCTGGAGCCGCTACGTGAGCGCGGGTTACAACTGCCGCTCACGCAGGGCGTGCTTTTTCACAGCGGTGGCTGGAAGAAGCTGCAACACCTCGCGGTGGATAATCCGGCCTTCAAGCAGCGCTGCCATGAACAGCTGGGGCTGAGTCGGGTCCACAACTTCTATGGTATGGTGGAGCAGGTGGGATCGGTGTTTGTCGAGTGTGAACATGGCCATCTGCACGCCCCGCTTTTTGCCGATCTGCTGGTGCGGGATCCGCTGACCCATCGACCGCTCGGGGTCGGCCAACCTGGCTTGTTGCAGGTGATCTCGGCCATTCCCCAAAGTTATCCAGGCCACAGTTTACTCAGCGAGGATCTTGGTGTGCTGCTGGGGGAGGATGATTGCCCCTGCGGCCGTCGTGGCCGCTATTTCCATGTATCAGGACGTCAGCAAGGCGCCGAGGTGAGGGGATGCAGCGACACTTTCCAGTGATTCGGTCAGATACAGAAGATGCCATCTGGCAAGCGGGGCCCGAGGTCGCTTTCGCGGCTCCCGTCAGCGGCTGGCAGGGTTTTGTCACTCGCCCGCTGCCAAGCTTTGCGCCCGTCATATGTGACTTTGTGGCTGCGCTCTCTGCACGTCTGCAGCAGGAGGGGCGAGAGAACCCGGATCTGGCCGCTTTTGGTTTTTGGTTGCGGCCGCGCCAGATTGAGGTACAGCGTAAACGCATGGCTGGGCGCGCCGCACTGGGGATGGTTTTTCATCTGGTACCCGCTAACGTGCCGACTGTCGCGTTCTACTCCTGGATCATGGTGCTGCTGATGGGCAATGGTTCCGTGGTTCGTCTCTCATCTCGTATCGATCCGGTGCAAGAGGCCATGCTGGCTATTCTGAACGAACTCTTCTATCTGCCAGAGTGGCAAGAGATTGCCTCGCATACCCGTTTTATCCGGTATGACCATGACGAGCGCGTCACCGCCTGGCTGTCGGCTGGGTGCCGCCTCCGCATTATCTGGGGAGGTGATGAAACCATCGGCCGGGTACGGGCTATTCCGCTCGCTCCCCGCGCTCAGGAAATCGTGTTTCCGGATCGCCGCTCCATAGCGGTGCTGGATAGCCAATGGCTTGCCAGCCTGGATGCTGCTGCGTGGCGGCAAGTGGTCGCGGCTTTGCAACAAGACTTTACCCGCTTCAATCAGCAAGCCTGCGCGTCGCCCACCACCATTTGTTGGTTGGGCACTCCCGACAGTGCATTGCGCCGTCGTCTGCTCGAAGCAGTCTTCGCCCCCTTTGCAGATAGCCCTGCCCTGATGATGGAACGTCTCATCAATAGTCAACAAAATGCCGCCCATGATGGTCAGATGCAGCTGGAGACCTTTGCTGGCGTCACCTTATTGACTCCTGCCGTCTCTTTACGGCTTGCACACATCGGAGGAGGTACAGTTGCCGAATTTGTTGCCGATACCCTTGATGAGTTGCTGTTACAGCCTTGGGATATGCAGACCTGTGTCTGGGTTGGGCCAGATAAAACGCGGCTTGAGCGTGCGCTCCTGGTATCGCCAGGTTGTCGTATTGATCGGGTGGCAAGTCCGGGACAAGCGCTGGCATTCGAATGGCTCTGGGACGGCATCGACATGCTGGTGGCCTGCAGCCGTCAGCTTGATCGTATTGAATAGTGGATTCCAGGTCACATAAATCAAGTCATATCAATCAATTAGCTTGGTCAGGCACGACTATTGCAGTAAATATTGTCATGAAGGGCAGGAAGGGTTGACAGAGACCGTGCGGTAGCCTTGTCCATTTTCTCCAATTCGCTTCTTTTTTACTCTACTTCTGGATCCTCTATGAAAGTCAGCGTACTGGTGCCGGTGTATAACCTCGGGCGCTTTATCGAGCCCTGTCTGCTTAGTCTGCTGGAGCAGCAAACCAATTTCGATTTTGAGGTCATTGCCATTGATGACGGCTCGAGCGATGACTCCTGGGCAATTATGCAGCGGCTGGCATTACAGTGGCCCACACTGCGGGCATTGCAAAACAAAAAAAACATAGGGGTGTGCCTGACCATTCGTGCCTTGTTGGAACAAGCTCTGGGCTCGTATCTGGTTTATGTCGATGGCGATGATTTGGCTCTACCCGGCAAGCTGCAGGCGTTGAGTGATCATCTGGATAAGCATCCAGATTGCGGATTCGTTTATCACGAAGCAGAAGTATTTGATAGCGATTCCAATCGGACCACCTCGCTATTCAGCAAGGATTATTACAACGCCAAATATATCCCTGATCGAGCGGGTCCGGAGCATTTAGTACAATATGGACTCTTTTTCAACACCAGTTCCTGTGCTTTTCGCCGGCATGAAAGAATGCTGGATGCGGTAAATCTGGATTGCCATATAGTGAATGACTACTCCTGGCATATTCTTAATTCATCTTATCTGGGCGGAAATATAGACCGTATTCCGCAAGTATATGGGCGTTATCGGGTTCACGGTAGCAGCATTTGTGGAGCAATTCGCTCTTCAGAAGATCGTCGCAAACTAGCTTTGCAAGATATGCTGGCAGCATGTGATTTGGCGCTTCATACAGGAATGGATGAGTTGTTAGTAAGAAGGGGGAAAAGTCATCTGTGGTTTTCCACCGCATTGTATTTCTTACGTGCCAGGAACTGGGCTCTGTTTGATATCTTCATCACTGATTCCGTTCAATATGAGTGGTTCTTCGATGAGCGTCATGAATTTGCATGGCAACATAAAAATGAGCCAGAGCGCGTGCTTGAAAAAATTTTTGGCTGATCAATAGTCTATTTCATTAACCTGACTAGGTAATCATATGAAAAAAACAATCCATGTTGCCTTCTGTATTGATAATACCTTTGCAATTCATTTGGCAGCCTTGATACATAGTCTGGGTAAACATCTGAGTCAGAACTTTCAGCTGAAATGTCATATTTTGGGCAGTCTTAATGAAGACAACATATTTAAGCTGTCGGCATTGGTTTCGCAATATATAGATATTAGTTTTTATGATGACTTTCCTGATTATAAAGAAATTCCAATAAGTAACCTCTATAATAATAGATTGAACGAAGTTACTTATTATCGCTTTGCCATACCTGAAGTCTTGCATAATGTTGAGAAGGTTTTATTCATCGATGCGGACATGATAGCTATGGGAGATATCAGCCTACTTTGGTCGATAGATATGATGGATTCCATTGTCGCCGTAGTATCAGATCATATATTGGGATGCGATAAAGAGAAGCAGCAGGTGCGTGGAATATCATCTGGAAGGTATTTTAACGCAGGTTTCATGTTGATGGATCTTGGCAAATGGCGGAAAAATAATATCAGTCAGCAGGCATTGAAACTGCTTGTCGATAATAATGGTTTTGAGCACAATGATCAGGATGCCTTAAATATTGTTTTGCAGAATAAGGTTCTTTATCTCGATGAGAAGTGGAATGCTCAACCCAATCACCTTGCGAAAAAGGATATGCTCGTACCTGTTCTGGTACATTTCTGTGGTCAGGAAAAACCTTGGCATGTATATTGTGCTCATCCTTTCAAAGATAGTTATCTGGTAAGTCGTGCAGAGACTGCGTATGCATGTGAGCCACTGCAGACATATCTTGATCAAGATGATATGGATATTTTGTCCCGCCTGAAAAAAATATTTCCTGACGGGGCGCGTATCGTTGTCTGGGGTGCTGGTCAGAGAGGGCGACGTCTGTGTTATGAGATGATAAATAACATGAGTGAATACTCAATTGATTACATTGTTGATAAAAATGTGAATGGTGACTTTATGGGTATAGAAATAAATCGCCATCTCAAAAACGTGGTTCATATTGATGCAGTAATCATTGCCTCAATCCCTTATCGTGCCGAAATAATAGATGAGATTAGTAGAAATTTTGCAATTGTATGCATATGATGTGACGAATTTTGCGTAATTATCTATCGGGATATCCTAATGAATATTATAATGTTTCCTTTTGACAAGGTTGATAAAGGTGCAACTATTGCCATTTATGGTGCTGGTGAGATAAGTAAGATCTTCTTGAGTCAACTAAGTGCTATTAACTATTGTCAAGTCGCTTGGTTGGTTGACCGAAAGTTTGAAAAAAAAGAACAGAAGGGAAAACTGGTTTGTCTTCCTCCAAGCATGATGGATTGGCAGCAACCAGAGCAGATTATTATCGCTTCACAGGCGTTCAAAAATGAGATAAGCGAATATCTATTGGCTAGTGGCGTTGCTGCTTGCAAGTTGATCATGATAGAAGATGCACAAGAGATTGATGTGCTGGATTTAATCCAGACAAGATTGAGTGCTACCCCTGCTGGTTATGATTGGGGAGCTTATTACAAGTCAGCCGAACTTGCTGCTCAAGATCAATATAAAAAATTTATAAAGCCCATTCTTGAAAAATTGGAAGGAGAGTTGGACTATAGCAATGTACTGGATTTTGCCTGTGGAGAAGGACGCATAGCAGAGTTGATGCAGGAGCGTTGCCAACATCTACAGTTGATCGATGCCAGTGCTAAAGCGGTTGATGTTTGTCGTGAACGTTTTGCTAAATACCAACATGTGCAAGTACAGTGCAATGCGGCCGGTGCTCTCCCGCAAGCGGACAGTTCACTTAGTCTGGTTTATTCATGGGATGCAATGGTTCACTTCTCATACAAGAGTCTTGATTTCTATCTCTGTGAATTTAGCAGAGTATTACAACCGCATGGATATGTGATTATGCACCACTCCAACCTGGCAGCCTTAAATGATCATATGAGAGTCTTTGATGTGTGGAGTTTGAATGTCAATGGTCGCAGCAATATGTCGAAAGATGATATTCCCTTCATAGCAAGACATCATGGTTTCAGTGTAGTTAGCCAGACAGTCATAACGTGGGGTGTTCATAATATGGACTGTATTAGTGTTCTCAAAAAAGAAAAATAATCATGTGTGTTAATTGGCCAATTACTAAGCTAACAAAAATATCATATTGTTGACGTATTAAATTATTTGGCAATTTAAGCTATGTGAATGATCACGGGGTGTTTAGAATGGAAAATCCAAATTTAACTATTTTAATGCCTGCATTTAATGCCGAGAGTTATATCTCTCAAGCCATTTGTTCTATTTTGTCTCAGACATACACAAATTATAAGTTTGTTATATTGGACGATGGTTCTAATGATAACACTGGCAATATAATATCTGCATTTGAAAAAATAGATGGAAGAGTAGTATTTCTTGCAAATGATAATAACATGGGGGTTATATATAGCAGGCAAAGGCTCGTTGATCTGGTTGATACAGAGTTCTTTACTTGGATGGATGCTGATGATATCGCACCGATTGAACGTATAGAATTACAGATGAACACTATTAAATCATCACCAGAATTAGTCGCTGTGGGTGGGTATAATAAATTCTTTGGTGATAAAAATATGGTTTGTGTTGTGCCGTGTGAGCCGGAAGATATTAAGGCTTCACTATTGGTCGGTAATGTCATGACCATGCCATCCATGATCAGAACCTCTTTGTTCAAATCATCAGGATTCTCTTTTGTTAATTGTGGTGTAGATAGTGCAGAAGATTATGCCATGTGGTCAAAATTGGTTCGTTGTGGTGAACTCAAAAACTTACCGATAGTAGTTAACTATTATCGTAGACATAAGACACAAGAAAGTACTCAATTTATTGAATACCAAAACAAGATGGCAAAAAACGTAATGGTTGACATGTTTTCATGTGTCAATGTCAAGGTCGCTGATGATATAGTTGATTGTGTTCGTCTTTTTCAAGGTGATACAACCACTACTGGTAACGTTTTCAAAATAGCCCAGTTATATGAAGAAGCCATGTTGAAAAATAAAGAGATTAAATTTTTTAACGATAAATCATTGAAGAGGCATCTTGCAAATAGCTTCAGAAGACATTGTAAAATGCTGGGAGGCTATGGTGTTCTTGTTTTTATTTATTATTTCGGGGTTGTGGAGTTTTTTCGAGGGGACAAATATGGATTGTCATTTGTTAAATATTGTTTTGGAAAATAGCTTTTTTAAAAATTAAGCTTTTTAAAGCATGGGAATAAATTTTTAGTGAAATTTCACCAAAATTCTTATTGGGGATTGATATGACCAAACGACCATTGTTTAGTATCGTACTTCCCACTCGAGACCGACCTGAGTTAGTGTCAAAAGTATTAAAGGCACTAGAGTTACAAACATTTTCAGATTTTGAGGTTATTATTTCCGATAACGGGTATAACGCTTTCTGTGAACATGCAATTGCTCCATTTTTAAAGGATGAGAGGTTTAAATATAAGCGACCGCCACACCCAATGAATATGTGTGACAACTGGGAGTTTGCGATAGGAAGTGCGCAAGGAAAATATATAACAGTATTTTGTGATAAATTTATATTGCGTTCTGATGCATTACATTTAATGGCTAACGAGATCTCAAACTCATCTCCTGATGTGTTGACATGGCAGTATGAGGTGTTTGATGTCAAGCAATCAAAAAATGAAATGCTATATGGAGAGTTTCACCCGTTATTAAAACCGGGCAAGGCTAAGAAATATAACCCTGCATTAGAGTTAGAACGTCGTTTTAGCTTTGATTTTCCACTGTTTTGTCGATTTAATAAGCCCATGGACAGTTATGGTAAAATATATTCAGGAATTGTTAAGGCTGATGTATTGACTCAGATAAAAGAACGCTATGGTCGAATATTTCACCCTATGAGTCCTGATTTTACTTCAATGATTGCTATTCTAAATGAAAGTAAAGTTTGTGTGGATCTAAATCAAACGCTGATGTTGGTCATCAATATGGACGGGTTTTCCAATGGTGAAGCGACTCGAAAATCAATTTTTGCTACTCGAGAATACCTTGAAAGCTATGGGGTAGATGCAGATGCCTACTGGCAGCAATTACCAATTAGTGGGTTTGGTGTGGGACATAATTCCCATATAGCAGCTGAATTCGAATTTATGAAGTCATTGGCAGTGGACGGTTCGATTAAAAATTTGATATTAGATAAGGGAGCTCTTGCTTTCTGGGCAAGAGAGGACCTTAAGATGGTTTGTGATTTAGATGCTACAGAGCGGTTTAGATTTGAGGCATTATTGCAACCCTGGCTTGAATCCTTGGATGATGTTCGAAGGCATGAATTAGAGTCTAATATGATTAAACAGCTTAAGCCGGCTAGCAGCGAAATTTATCATTCCGGATTGATTAAAACAGATGCGTTTATACATGATATATCTGCTGAGCATTTGGCGTACGTACATTGGCATGATGGTGTAGCATTGCCGAGAAAACCGGTGACAGAAGCTCCTATTGAGCTATTTGACGCGTTGAACTATTTGACTGGTTATAATAACTGCTCATGTCAGTTGCTTGGTATCACTTAATAGGAGTCAGCATGAAAGCTATTATTTTAGCCGGCGGATTGGGTACACGGATTAGTGAAGAGTCTCATCTTAAGCCAAAGCCAATGATTGAGATTGGTGGAAAACCGATCCTTTGGCATATAATGAAAATGTACTCACATCATGGGATTAATGATTTCATTATTTGCTTGGGGTATAAGGGTTATATTATCAAGGAGTATTTTGCAAATTATTTTTTACATATGTCGGATGTCACGTTTGACATGCCGAATAATCGTATGGAAGTTCATCATAACCATGTTGAACCTTGGCGGGTGACATTGGTTGATACCGGTGAAGATACTCTCACGGGGGGACGGTTACGACGTGTTGAAGAGTATGTTAAGGGAGAGCCAGCCTTTTGTTTTACCTATGGGGATGGACTCAGTGATGTGGATATTCGGCAACTGATTGATTTTCATCAAGCTCACGGCAAGATGGCAACAGTTACTGCGGTTGCACCGCCAGGTCGTTATGGTGCTCTGACTCGGGACGGTAATGTAGTGACTGGCTTTTCTGAGAAACCCAGAGGCGATGGCGGTTTGATTAACGGCGGTTTTTTCGTGCTCTCTCCTGCCGTATTCACGTTGCTGGAGGGTGATCAATGCAGTTGGGAAGGTGAACCTCTGGCCACATTAGCAGATATGGCGCAGTTGATGTCATTCGAACATCAAGGGTTTTGGCAGCCGATGGATACGTTGCGAGAAAAGAATCAGTTGGAGGAGTTATGGGCCAATCACAGGGCTCCCTGGAAGGTATGGGCATGACGCCGGGTATTGATGCTTCTTTTTGGGCGGGGAAACGGGTGCTTGTCACCGGGCATACAGGTTTTAAGGGCAGTTGGTTGACCTTGTGGCTACATCGACTTGGGGCGGATGTGACCGGCATTAGTCTGGCACCCAATACAACTCCCAATCTGTTTGATGTTGCGGAGATAGCTAAGATATGTCGTCATCATATCTGCGATATCTGCACACCGGAGCATTTTGTGCCACTTGTACGCGAGGTGAGACCAGAGATCGTATTCCATCTTGCCGCGCAATCATTGGTTCGAGAGGGGTATCGTGAGCCAGCACGAACATTTGAAACCAATCTGATGGGGTCGGTTTATTTATTAGACGCTCTCAGGATGTTGGATTCCGTCAAGAGTATTGTCATGGTTACCACGGATAAGGTCTATTACAACCAAGAGTCCGTTTGGCCTTATCGGGAGACTGACCATTTGGGGGGACATGATCCATACAGTGCAAGTAAGGCTGCCAGTGAACTGGTGATCAGCAGTTATCGTGAGGCGTTTTTGGCCGCTCAGGGTGTTGCCGTCGCCACCGCTCGAGCTGGCAATGTGATTGGGGGGGGGGATTGGTCCGCTGATCGTTTGATCCCCGATGCTGTTCGAGCTTGGCAAGCTGGTCAGACATTATCCATTCGGCGTCCCGACGCTGTGCGTCCATGGCAGCATGTTTTAGAACCTATTTCGGCATATCTCGTGTTGGCACAACGCCTGTATCAAGAACCACGCTTAGCTGGTGCATATAACTTTGGTCCAGACAGCCGGGATGCGGCAAGCGTGGAGAAAGTGGTTAATTTGGCTGCGATCAGTTTTGGTTTATGCCATGAGGCTTGGTGCTTGGTGGGTGATCCTGGGCCTCATGAGACTGGGTGGTTGGCATTGGAAACGGCCAAGGCGCGTCAAACTCTGAGCATTTTGCCACACTGGTCTTTATCACAGGCCATTGATCACACCATGAGCTGGTATCGTGATTGGTATCAGGGGGCTGCTGCACGGGATTTGTGTGAGCGGCAAATTGAGGACTATGAGGCTCACCGATGAGCCGTTTTACGTTATTGTCCGAGCCGTTGCCCGGAGCCAAGTTGCTGCAACGCGAAGCCCGAGGGGATTCGCGAGGCATGTTGAGTCGACTGTTCTGTGCCCAAGAGCTGGCTGCTCTGGGTTGGGAGCAATGTGTGGCACAGATCAATCTGACTTGCACATCTCGTTGTGGCACGATTCGGGGACTGCATTTTCAATATCCACCACATAACGAGAAAAAGTTGGTGACCTGTATTAGAGGCCGAGTCTGGGATGTGATTGTCGACATTCGGGCTGGCTCGCCGACATTTTTGACGTGGCATGCGGAAGAGCTTTCGGATAGTAACTTCCGTTCTCTAGTTATTCCGGAAGGTTTTGCTCACGGCTTTCAGACTCTGAGTGATGAAGTTGAGATGCTTTATTGTCATTCGGCAATGTATGTTCCAGAGGCGGAAGGAGGACTCAGTCCGCTGGATCCGCGTATTCAGATTACATGGCCGCTAACGATAGCGGAGCTTTCGGCACGTGATCGCCAGCATCCGACATTAAAGGACTGTTTTCAGGGGATCGTTATCCGATGAAATGCCGACACTGTGGTACCACGTTGGTTCATGGCTTTCTTGATTTGGGCTTTGCTCCTCCTTCTAATGCGTATCTTTGTGCCGATGATCTCTCTCGGCCAGAAATAACCTTCCCGCTACGCTTGCAAGTATGCGACCGATGTTGGCTGGTGCAGACCGAAGATTTTACCTCAGCAGATCAGCTGTTCCGTCCGGATTATGCTTATTTTTCAAGCACGTCAACCAGCTGGTTGGCTCATGCCGCCCGTTATTGCTCGCGCATGATGAACGAGTTATCCCTGACGTCCAAGCACCATGTGGTCGAGATCGCAGCCAACGATGGTTATTTGCTCAAAAACTTTGTAGCGGCGGGTATTCCTTGCCTCGGGATTGAACCTACCGTTGCTACGGCGACTGCAGCTGAATCGCTGGGCATTCCGATTATCCGCGAGTTTTTCAGTACCGAATTAGCAGAACAGATCTGCCAACGTGGTCAAGGTGCAGATCTACTGATTGGCAATAATGTCCTAGCCCATGTTCCCGATATCAATGACTTCTGCGGTGGTTTGAAGCACCTGCTTAATCCTGGTGGAACCTTGACTCTGGAGTTTCCTCATCTGCTGCAACTATTGCTTCAGGTGCAGTTCGATACGGTTTATCACGAGCATTTTTCATATCTCTCGCTGCAGACTGTGCAGCTGATTTTGGCTTCGGTTGGTCTGCAAGTGTTCAACGTTGAATTATTACCTACTCATGGTGGAAGTTTGCGGGTATTTGCCTGCCATGCCGATGAACAACGGCCAGTTACTGCGGCTGTCGTAGAATGCTTGCGTCAGGAGTCGATGGCTGGATTGCATCAGTTGAGCATCTATCAGGATTTCCAGTCACTGGTGGACAGAGTCAAGAATTCACTGCTCACTTTCTTATTGACTCAGCGGCAGGCTGGTAAAACGGTGGCTGCTTACGGGGCTGCAGCTAAAGGCAATACCCTGTTGAACTACGCTGGTGTTCGCCCCGATTTGTTGCCTTATGTCTGTGATGCGGCTGGCTCGAAACAAGGTCGATTCATGCCGGGAAGTCACATTCCAATTGTGTCACCGGAGGTGATGATGGCAAATCCGCCGGACTTTGTCCTGATCTTGCCTTGGAATCTGGTGGATGAGGTCAGCCACCAACTGGCACCTCTGAGTGCTGCCGGTACCCGTCTTGTCGTCGCTGTACCGCGTTTGGAGATCTTATGAACGAACGCATTTTGTATACCAAGCCTTCTATCACTGAGCTGGAAATTGGCTATGCCACTGATGCGGCGACCAACGGCTGGGGGGAGCGTTGTTATGAGTATATTGACCGTTTTGAACGGCTTTTCCGTGAGTATCTGGGTGTGAAATACGCCATCGCCACGTCAAGCTGTACCGGTGCCCTGCATATGGGGATGGCTGCGCTGGGCGTCGGTGCTGGTGATGAAGTGATATTGGCTGACAGTAACTGGATTGCCAGTGTTGCCCCCGTAATTCATCTGGGGGCGACACCTGTTTTTGTGGATATATTACCTGACTCCTGGTGTCTGGATCCTGACTTGGTTGAGGCCGCAATTACGCCACGTACCAAGGCCATTCTTGCGGTACATCTCTATGGCAACCTCTGCCATATGACGCAATTGCTGGAGATTGGTAAACGCTACGGGATTCCGGTAATTGAAGATGCAGCAGAAGCGATTGGTTCTATATATCATGGCCAGCGAGCTGGTTCTATGGGGCGTTTTGGTGCTTTTTCATTTCATGGAACCAAAACGATGACAACCGGTGAAGGTGGCATGTTTGTTACCAATGATGACGACCTCTATGAACGGGTGTTAACGCTGAGCAACCACGGTCGAGCACGTGGACAGACTCGCCAGTTCTGGCCCGAGACCGTGGGCTATAAATATAAAATGTCGAACATCCAAGCTGCGATTGGCTGTGGGCAAATGGAGCGAATAGAAGAGCTAGTCTCTCGAAAGAGAGCTATTTTAGAGTGCTATCGACGTGAGTTGCTGTGTTTCGATGGAGTCAAGATGAATCCAGAACCGAGCGGTACGATCAACGGTGCCTGGATGCCAACCATTCTGATTGAAAAATCAGGCTCGGAAGCTGTTGAACAGTTGAAATCTAAATTCAACACTGAAAATATAGATGCGCGAGTATTCTTTCATCCATTGTCATCTCTGCCCATGTTCATACCAAAAAAATGTAATGCTCTAGCGAAATTTATATCTGAAAGTGCGCTGAATCTTCCTAGCTATCATGATATGAGCGATGAATCTCTAGACAAAATTATCAAAATTATTCGTTCTGTGTTGAAGAGTAATTAGAAAAATGAATAATCAAGAAATTAGTCAAGTGTTGTGTGAACACTATTCAAAGACATTCATTAAGCATGGCCGAAATTCCAAAGGGGTTGATTGGGGGGATAATAAATTTGACCATTTATTGCGCCTTGAGAAAATGCTAAATGTCATCGATGTGACTAGCATTTCAACTGCCAACTCAATTTTGGATGTCGGATGTGGATATGGAAGTTTACTTGAGGTGATTAGACAAAAAAAAATACCAATAAAGTACACAGGCATTGATATCAGTTTGCCAATGATTAACTCTGCAAAGGGCCTCCATCCTAACGATGAATGGAAGTGTGTTGATATATTAAATGATTCTTGTTCTGGACAATATGACTACGTTGTTTGCAATGGTATATTGACACAAAAACTGAATGTCAGCCATAAACAAATGGATCGCTATGCTCATGATCTAATAAAAAAAATGTTTAATTTGTGTCGTGTTGGTATCGCCTTCAATGTCATGACGACCCATGTTAATTTTCAAGTTGATAATTTGTATTACCGAAACCCAGTGGAGTTACTCGCCTGGTGCATGAGTGAGTTATCATCGAAAATTAGAATTGATCATTCTTATCCTTTATTCGAATATACGATTTATTTATATCGGGATCTGGATTATAAAGAAAGGGGTTGTGATATGAAATATAATTCGGCGTTAAGCTCACTATGATGCGGCTCGGTATTATTGCTTCAAGCGGTGGATCTGTTTTCGCCGCAGGCGTTAACTTGCTAAAGTCGTGTGGCTATGAAGTATCTGCATACGTGGTTACGGATCGTGAATGCGGGATAGAAAATGCCTGTGACGTGTTAGGCATTTCTTACACTAGAATAATTGATGGCGATAATGTTAGTTTTTCATGTAAAGCCAGTCAGTGGTTATATTTTGAAAAAAATGTCGACTGGGTTTGTCTTTTTTTTACCCGGCTGGTCAGCTCGTCGATATACTCATTAAAACCTTGCATAAATATACATCCTTCTTTGTTGCCAGCGTTTCCTGGATTCAACTCTCTGCAGCGGGCATTTGAAAAAAAGGTCCGATTTGTTGGTGCAACAGCTCACTTTGTTGATGGAAGCTCGGACGGTGGCGAGCTAGTGGCTCAGGTGGTTGGCTCGGTAGTCAACATGCGCGACATACAGCAATTGGAACGCCTTTCTTTTGCGCAGAAGCTATATATATTTCTTGTCTTGTGTGAATCAGTACTTCTGGATGGCGTTAGTTATTTATATAAGTCTAAAGATTACTTAAACACATACCCTGCCCATCCATGGAACAGCCAGTCTCTCAGGAATAAAAAACTAGCAGATGCCTTCGAAGATTTTTTGAAAAACGAGAAAATATATTGGATACGGTAATGGTTGATAAAAAACGAGTTGTCATATCACAATCTATGTACTTCCCATGGGTTGGATTGCTTGAGCAAATCCGTCTGGCTGATAGTTTCGTGCACTATGATGATGTTCAGTTTTCTCGTGGTTTTTTCAACCGTGTACAAATTAAAACGTCAAGAGGTATTGTCTGGATGACTGTTCCTCTAAAAAAATATCATCAGAAAGATAAAATAAATGAAATAGAAATCGACAACTCAACAAATTGGCAAAGACAACACAAAAATATTCTCAAGGAGGCCTTTTCAGTATCCCCTTACTTTCAAGATGTTATGGATATTGTAGATGGGGTTTTTTCTTTTCCATGCAATACATTAAATGACCTGTCGAGATGTTCTATTGTCGCATTATCTGATTATTTTGGCTTAGCTCAAAATACTAGTTTCTATGAGTCTACTCAATTAGAGGTTTATGGTAAAAGTACTGATAGATTGCTTGAGATCGTCAAGGTTCTTGGTGGTAATATATATGTCACTGGGCTTGGTGCTAAAAATTACTTAAATCATGAGCTATTTTTAAAATCAGGCATTTCTGTAGAATATATGAACTATCAAAAAACAGCATACCCCCAATTGTTCGGAGAGTTTACACCCTACGTGTCTGCTCTCGACCTGATTGCAAATTGCGGGGCTCATGGGAAAAAATTTATCCATTCCGGAACTATACCTTGGCAGGAGTTTGCTGATGAATCCCAATGATTTATTCAAAGAAGAAGTTGAGACAAATATTCTCTCTCTCGCGTCAGATATGGATCTGCAAGCTTTATCAAGGATCTGGATTAGGGAGATAGCCCCCCATAAGTGGTCATATAACTTTCGATGGATGGGAAGGCCTGCTATACAGTTTCCGAATGACGCGTGGGCAATGCAGGAGTTGATTTGGGAAATACGTCCAGATCTTATTATTGAGACTGGCATTGCACATGGTGGTTCGCTGATCTTTAGTGCTTCGATGCTGGCCCAGCTAGATTTGTGTGAAGCCATTGAACGTGATGAAAAATTTGATGCTAAACGATCAGAACGCAAGGTCATCGGAATTGATATTGATATTCGGAGTCATAATCGAGATGCGATTGAAAAACATCCTATGTCATCAAGGATTCACATGATTCAAGGATCAAGTACGGATGAAAAGGTGATTGCTGAAGTCCGAGATTTTGCTCGGAAATATAAAAGAGTACTCGTGTGTCTAGATAGCAACCATACGCACGACCATGTTCTTGCCGAGTTAAATGCGTATGCCCCATTGGTCAGCGTAGGTAGTTACTGTGTTGTATTTGATACCATTATTGAGGATATGCCAGATAGTATGTTCCCGGACCGGCCATGGGGGAAAGGTAATAACCCCAAGACGGCTGTGTGGCAATATCTTAATGAGCATGACCAATTCGTGATTGATGCGGACATACCTGCCAAGTTGCAGATCACCGTCGCGCCGGATGGTTTTCTAAAGCGGATGAAGTAGTTATGCCAATATATCAAGGATTGGCAGCGTTGTTTGATTCGTCGCCAAACGACAATACTGGGTATCGTATCGGTATTCGCCTGTGTTTTAGCGCGGCTGCCAATCAGGCTCTGGAGTTCTTATCACAGTTGCAGATCTTTCCTGAAATTCAGATTTGTGCATTGGTTACTCAGGCTGAATATCAACAAGCTCCGGACTGGTATATTGAACACTTCATCGATCTGCCACTGGTGATTTTTGCTGAAAGTGATCCTGCACTTGTGGATTTTGACTGTTTTATCTGCCCTGAGTCAAACCACTGGATTTACAGTGAACTCCCTGCAGGTATTATCCGTATAGGTCTACCCCACGGTGCAGATATTCCACTGGAAAAAACGGTGGAGATTTACGGTGGAGGTTATTGCTTCGATTATGTACTTGCCCCGGTAAAAAGGCCGCCACTGGAAGATCTGCGGTTTGTTAACCGCTTTCATTCCTCACTGCGCAATCACTACGCCGAATTTATTTGCGAGATCCCGTTTGGGGTTCCAAAGCTCGATGCCATGCTCAGAGCAGTAGAGGCTCATAGGGATGAGCCACGTTGTATCATCTATCACCTATCGCTACTGTCACTTGAGCCTGAATGGGTCAGCCAGTTATTGCTGCCAACGTTGCAAAAACTGCTTGAGCTATTTCCCTCTACACGTGTGGTTTTTCGTCCTCATCATTTGGACAGGCAACATCCACTGATTCTTGAAGCCACGGCATTTGGTGACAGCTTTGAGCATTTTTACTTCAGCGATAGTGACTCCTATATCTCAGATTATGCCTGTGGTGCTGTCATGATCTGCCACCGGGAATACCAGAATCATTTGTTTCCCATGAGTACTGGCAAGCCGATGCTGAGGGTGTCTCCAGACGGAATGTCGGCCACAGGATATGGCCATGGCTTGGAAGTGGGCTGGAGGGACTTGGCATCCAAGGTGGCAGATGCCCTGAACAATCCGTTGCACAGTAGTTGCAACATCGCTCAAGTTTACAATGCCGGTAATGCGGTAAGCAGTTTTGTTGCCAGATTGCCAGCAATCTTGGCCCATCAACCCATGGCGGATTGCCGTTACTACCCGTTGGAAGCACCATTGGGTGACGCGGGTATACCTCTGACAGTGCTGGATATTGTGTTGGCACTGCTCAAGGGGCAGATAGCCAATCTATTTTTTGTTGCTCTAGCAGAACGATTTCCTAACTGGCAACTTGCCCAACTGATGGAAGTTGAGAGCTTTTGTCGACCCACTACTCTTGCCTCTTACTATTTGCCGATAGCCGAGCAACGCTTGCAGAAAAAAGTGCTGTCGGTGTCGGGAGACAAGTCAGTGTTCAACGTCTGGTGGCGCTATCGACATGAGCTGTTTTCGGTACCGCTGCCTGATGTGGTTGCTGCTGTGCCTACAGACGTCCTGACATTTTTCAGTCTGTCACAGCTTAAGTTCGTTGAACCGGAAAATGGTCTGGTGTTGTATGGTTCCGGGTTGGTAGCCCAACGAGTGATCGATACCCTTGGTGCACAGGTCGGTATGATAAACGCCATTGTGGATAGCCACCCTGGTCGCTGGGGTGAAACTTTGGCAGGACACCGAATTGTAGCCCCTGAACATGCCCTAGCCGATGCTTATCAGATTGTGATTTGTTCCAATTCATCGGTGAAAGAAATTATGACTCAGCTTTTGCACTCTAGCTACACTAGCGGAACGGTTGATATTCTGACGGTCTGCCCAGACGCGCCTACGGCCATTCTTTTAGCTGGAGTTATTGATGAGGCTGAATCGGAATTAATGAGTTTACTGCAATAGCAGTATGAATTTTTTGAAATTACGGATGTCTCATAGGTATGCCTATATAAAACATACGCTTACGAATATCATTAATGTCAAAGGCAGGTGTTTAATGAGTCAATTCAGTTATCTCGAGTTTGGTAGTGTTAATCCTTTATCTGGATCTCGACAAATTTATGATTTTAGAACCCATGAAAAAGCTTATGAATGGTTAATGGGTGCAAGGTATGCGAATGACATCGTTGCATATAATAAAATGACGGCAGCACTCTCATTCAGGCAGTTTGAGTCAGTCGAGCATCTTTTTGTGGACGAGATACATCATAAAGATGACTTGGTATTTAACTGCAATAAGCTGATTGCTTTGGAGCTGTTCCAAGGGAGTTTTTTTGAACTTGGGCAGACGTTATTTGGTTGTATAAATGGGATGGGTTTTTTAACGGAGCTAAACGCATTGATGTCACCTTGTCAAAAAAAAATAGATTTGACAGGGATTAAATGGATTGGTGTTGACATTTCTGAGTATTTTAATATCTTGGCTAGAATGCTTCATAGTTCTCATGATGTGTCTATTTTTGAGGATGTAAATGAGCTGCCAAGTCATTTAAATGTGTTTTTTGCAAAAGGGATCACGTTGTTGTATGCCATCAGAACGGCAGAACAACTGTTTGGACTTATCTCAAAAAGTGACATTTCCATTATTGATTATTCATTCAGCATTTCCTCATCTGTTGATACGCAAGTTGGGACAGGTAAGGATGTACGGTATTTGTCTAAGTCTGAGTTTTTTAGATTCTATGAAAATATACAATCGGATGGTAAAGATATATGGGTGAGAGATACTGCAGAAATTAAGCAGAACTCTGATTTATTCTATTTCGAAGGCATTGTATGTAATGCTGACACCGCGTTTATGTTTATTGAAAGGCAGCGAATATGGCGTGACAAATTAATGAGTGCCTTTCCTCAGTTATTTAATGTTTTTATTCATGACAAATCTGAACCATACTGGCGTTGGAGTAGACTCGGTGACATTCTTTCCAAGAATAACATAGGGTGATTAAATGGTTATTTGGTTGGTAGGATTATCTGGTTCGGGTAAAACAACAATTGGGCGCTCACTTTACAGCAGATTGAAAACTGACAACGCTGCGACGTTATTTTTGGATGGAGATGAGGTGCGAGCACTGTTTTCTCATGACGCTCAATCGTCAGATTATTCCATCGCGGGGCGGCGATTGAGTGGTGAGCGGATGCACCGATTGTGTGGATGGTTGGATTCTCAGGGTATCGACGTTGTCTGCTGTATTATCTCCATGTTTCCTGATATCACAGCATTAAATCGAGATTGCTATTCAAGTTTTATGGAAGTTTTCGTTGATGTCCCTCTGGAGTTATTGATTGAACGGGACAATAAATCACTATACAAATCTGCAATTCTGGGTGAAGTTAATAACGTAGTCGGTATAGACTTACCATATGCCAAGCCAGTATCCCCCGACTTAATTATCAACAATAACTTCGACCAATCTGAAATTTCCCGCTATGTTGACGCTATTATAGCCTTGTTCGGTGCTACTCATGTAAATAACTTATCCTAATAGTGCGGCGTTGTTGCCTAAATCAGCCAGAAAGTCATGACTTCCCCAGCTCTAGGTGACCGCTACACTCGGGCTTTCTGACCGGCAGACCAAGAGTGTTCAGTTTGTTTATCGCACTCACATATGCCATTAGCTCTTGTAGTGGTCAACTAAATCCGGACACTTGGTTAGGCCGAACCTCGGCTTTTGCTGGCGGCATCCCGTCATTGTGTTGATTTGGACGCCACCAGTTGTAGTAATCCATCAGGTAATAACTGATATCCCGCTTTGCTTCCCGCAGGCTCATGTATCCCGTTGCTGGAAGCTACTCAGGCTCCTGAACAAGCGCTCCATCGGTGCGTTATCCCAGCAATTACCACGACGACTCATGCTCTGGGTCATGCGATAGCGCCACAGTCGTTGCCGAAATGCCCGACTGCCGTATTGGCTGCCCTGGTCGGAGTGAAACAGCACGCCTGATGGACAACCCCGCTGCTGATACGCCCTCTCCAGCGCTTTGATTGCCAATTCTGCATCAGGCTTGTCAGACATCGCCCTGCCCACGACCCGCCGGGTATGCAGGTCAAGCACCGCGGCCAGGTAATGCCTGCGACCACTGGCCCAGACATGGGTGTGGGGCGCCCCATGCAACACGTTATTGGGACATGGTTTTTTATATCTATTTCAATTGGTTGCTGCTAAAAATATTGTACATGATGTGTCACTGGAGAGGCGTGATGACATGCAATGTAACTTACCCCTATGTTACCGAAGACAACCTGGCCCAGATCCAGAGCTACCAGTATTCCCAGTGGCAGGGTGATGTCTTTATTGATGCGTATTTTCACCAGCGCAACAGTCTACTTGAGCAGATGCCTGATCCCGTATTGTGGCAAAGGTCAGAGGAGGCTTGCGATACGATCCGGCGTCTTTGGCCTTTGGTTACAAAACTCAGGAAGGGGAAGGTCGTAACTCAGGCAGAGGTTTATTGGGCACTGGTGCTGGTAAAAAAGTTCGAGGTTAGCAAGCGGCTATACGGCTCTTATGAGTCTGACGCTCCCCATAAACACTGTACCGTGGAATACCGGGTTCCTGGGCCTTATCTGCTGTTGGCTGAAGTAGCACTGCAGCTATGGTGCCAGCAACGGTACACCTTTTGGCTGAGTGTCGCCATTAAGCTACTTGATACCCTCTGCTCAGTGGGTCAGAGCTTGTCTGTTTCGGAACAGGCTGGTGTTGCAGCGCTGATTGTGCTGGAACGTGCCCAAGTGACAGAGTTGATCAAGGAGTGCCAATGAGCTTGCTTGATGGTGTCGTGTTGCTGTGTGCCCAAACGGCTCGCTCTGCCGCTTATGTCCAGGCATTGATAGATAAGGGTCTGCGTCCTCAGGGCGTAATTGTGTTCGGGAGTAGAGCCAACATACCTTCTAGTCCACGCGATTTAGTGGTTCGGACTTTGCCATGGTTCTGTCCTGACCTGTCAATCCAGGTGGAAGATTCATTGAAAGCTGCCGACTGGCCTTTCGTAACTGTGGAAGAGCGTGCGTTGGACAGCGAGGCGTTGCTTTCCTGTCTTGAAGTTCTATCCCCAAGCCTGCTTGTGTACTCAGGCTATGGTGGTCAGCTGGTGCCTGAAGTTGTGCTGAATATGACACGCGTGCTCCATATTCACAGTGGGCTGCTACCCCGTTACCGCGGAAGTACCACTCTGTATCATGAAATACTGGAACATAACGGCTGTGCGGCAAGTGCCATTCTGCTAGCGCAGACCATAGACACTGGTCCATTGATTGCTAGTCGGGAATATCCTATGCCACCGTCTGGCATGGATGTGGATTACTTGTATGACAATCTTATCCGAGCCGATCTATTGACGGCAGTTCTGGCCCATTACCAAGTTACGGGGCAATTACCCAGTTCACAGCCCCAGAAAGAGTTGATGCCAGCATATTTTGTTATTCATCCAGTACTCAAACATCTGGCACTTAAAAAAGTGGATAGTCACAGGGGGTCATCATGACCCAGAGAACCTTTTCCTTTGGTACTAAATCCGAAACACTCCAGCGGTTGATGCCGCTACTGAAGCAAGCCAAGATACTACCCTTGCAATATTTTATGGTGGCACAGTGGCAGTCCTCTCCAAAGCAATGTCTGGCTAAAGTAGCTGCCTTGACAGCATCACATGTAGTGGTCAGATCCAGTGCGCTGAAGGAGGACGGTGATACCAGTTCCATGGCAGGTACCTTCACCAGTTGCTTAAATGTGGATGCATCCTGTGCCGAGGCGCTATGCGATGCTATCAATGTAGTGGTGGCTTCGTTTGATAAAATGCCGGATTTGCGTAATCAAATCCTTGTCCAGCCCATGCTCAGTGATATTCAAATGAGCGGGGTGGTGATGACCCACGATATTCAGCACGGAGCTCCCTACTACAACATCAATTACGACGATGAGAGTGGTAAGACAGATACTGTTACTGGTGGCTATGGGGTGGAGAAATCCGTGATGGTATATCGGGGCTGTGCACTTGAGGCGATTCGCTCCCCCCGATTGCGGGCACTGATAGCTGCCTGTCGGGAGCTGGAAGATTTGTGTGGTGAGGTGCCGCTGGATATCGAATTTGCCTTGGATAATCAGGGTATTGTGTACATTTTCCAGGTCAGGCGTATCAGCTTGTACCGCCAGTGGCATCCGGTCACCGAGCGGCGAGTGGCCAGACAATTAGCTCATGTTCGGGCATATCTTGAAACGCAGTTGGGGCCCAAGTCTGGCTTGTATGGCGAGCGCAGTGTGTTGGGGGCTATGCCTGACTGGAATCCTGCCGAAATTATCGGAGCCAACCCTCGCCCCTTGGCCGCCAGTCTGTATCGCCAGTTAGTGACTGACAGTATTTGGAGGGAGGCCCGTGCGGCTATGAGTTATCACCATCCCAAGCATCAGCCTCTTATGTTGATGGTAGGTCAGCACCCTTTTATCGATGTCCGGGCCAGCTTTAATTCGTTTTTGCCACAACAACTTGCCCCCAATACAGCGTCATTGCTGATTGATGCTTGGGTAGCTCGATTGGCCAGTAATCCCCAGTTGCATGACAAGGTGGAGTTTGAAATTGTGCCCACCTGTTTTGATTTCGATTTTGACAGCCAATTTGCCAGCCGCTATCCCGATTTGCTTTCGCGTGAGTCTCTATTGGCTTACCGCACCGCACTGTTTGGGTTGACAAGGTCAATACTCACCAAACAAGGCCTTGGAGGACTGAAGTATTCGTTAGATCAGATTGCAATGCGCGAACAGCAGCAATTCTCAGCCCATAGTCTTACAGGCGCGGCAGAGTTGGGGTTGGAACGGGTCCGGGATTTGCTGCAGGAATGTCGGCAATTGGGTACCTTCCATTTCGCGATTATTGCCCGTCATGGGTTTGTAGCTGAGTCATTGTTGCGGTCGGCCAGTCGGATTGGGGTTCTAAATGAGGCTCGAGTTGCTCAATGGAAGACAACCATTACTACAGTCTCTGGTGAGCTGACCCGAGACTTTCAAGCGGTTTGCGACAGCAGAATGACATCGGAGATATTTCTGGCAAGGTTCGGCCACCTGCGTCCGGGCACCTATGACATTACCTCACTACGGTATGATGAGCGCTCGGACCTGTTTGTCGATAGTGCACTGAGGATGTCATCTAGTGTCTGCGAGCCCTTTGCTTGGACCCGGGAGGAGACCGAAGCTATGGATACCCTGCTCACGGAAGAGGAGTGGGGCATCAGCGCAGAAGAGTTCTTCAGTTATGCCCAAAATGCTATTGCCGGACGGGAATACGCCAAATTTGTCTTTACCAGGGACCTATCCGATGCCCTTGCAGCTCTGACCTTGTGGGGTGCTAACAATGGCCTGTCTCGGGATGACTTGTCATATCTTGGCATTGACCGCTTGCTGGGACTGATTACCGACCCACAGCTCGATGATTTGGATCGCTACCTTCTGAATGAGGTCAGCCAAGCAAAATCCCGGTGCGCAGACGCGGAACTGATAACGCTTAGCCACCTAGTGCTGGATCCTTCGGAAGTATTTGTGGCGCCCATGCACCGGGCACAGGCCAACTTTATCGGCCAACAGTGCATTGAGGCACAGCTGCAAGTGTTGTCGGCCAATAATACCCAGTCGTCCTGGGGGCTTGGCGGTAAAATAGTGTGTATTGAAAATGCCGACCCTGGCTATGACTGGATCTTTACCCGAGGCATTGCCGGACTGATCACTCAGTATGGCGGCGTCAATTCTCATATGGCGATTCGTTGCGCTGAATTTGGTATCCCGGCGGCCATTGGCTGTGGCGAGCAATTGTTCAGCCGCTTGCTGAGTGGACGGCAAGGTGTGCTCAATTGCCGCGACAAAACGGTGACACTGGTATGAGACGCATTGGCATTACCACCCGGAGCTGTGATGCCCAAGGGTATAACGAGCGTCGTGACGGAATTGCCCGGGATTGGTATCGGCTGCTTGGCGCACTGGATATTGGCTTTCAATGGCTGTTACTGCCAAACCTCGGCGCAGATACGATTTCCTATGCGCAATGCCACGGAGTGAATGCTCTCATCCTGACTGGCGGTGATGATGTGGGGACATACTCGGCCAGAGACGTGACCGAGCACGTGCTGCTGGCATATGCTACCCAGCACCAATGGCCTGTGCTTGGCGTGTGTCGTGGCATGCAATTTATGCACACTTTTGCTGGCGGCCAACTGGTGTCACTGGGGGAAGAGCATATAGCTTGTCGCCATGAGGTGACGATTTCAGCCCCTTTGCCCTGGGCATCTACAGTATCGTGCCTTGAGGTCAATTCTTTTCATCGCTGGGGGATAAAAAGTCCGGCTGCCGGGTTGCAATCGTTGGCTTGGCATGCGGACACTTGCGAAGCCTTTGTACACAATACCTTGCCTTGGGTCGGTATTATGTGGCACCCCGAGCGTGAGATAACTCTTTCGCCTATGGACAGGGCGCTCTTTTGTTGGTTATTCGAGGTGGAGTGAATGAAAGCAATTATACTGGCTGCTGGCCGCGGTTCTCGATTAGGTAGTCTAACCGAGCATAAGCCAAAGCCCTTGACCATCCTTGCCGGAAAATCTCTGCTGGAGTGGCAGATGATGGCGTTGGAGCGCGCGGGGGTGTCAGAGATCAGTCTGGTGACAGGCTATTGTGCGGAGGCATTGGCCCATTATGGTAGAACTTGTCATCATAATCCTCGATGGCAACAAACCAATATGGTGCGCAGTCTGCTGTGTGCAAGTGCCGTACTGGCGGAAGATAGCCATATTGTCAGCTATGGTGATATCGCTTACCGCCCAGAGTCGGTACGTCGATTAATGGAACTTGATGCAAATATAGCCATCACGTTTGACACCCGTTGGTTCGAGCTCTGGTCAGCACGTTTTGAGGATCCACTATTAGATGCAGAGAGCTTTCGACACCATGATGGCCAGCTGCTCAGTATTGGTGACAAAGTGCTGGACGTGGCGGATATCCAAGGCCAGTACATGGGGTTGCTCAAGTTTACGCCTACCGGCTGGCGCGCGGTCCGCTCACTGGTCGCGACCTTGGATGAGGTTGTGCTGGACAGGCTGGATATGACTTCGTTGCTTCAACGGCTGCTTAATTCAGGACAGTCGATTGCAGTTGTTCCCATTGATGGAGGATGGGTCGAAGTGGATGAGCCGCAGGATATCACGCTATACGACTCTAAAACCCGTGAGGTCGGCTGGAGCCATGATTGGCGAGACCTCATTTAATAATGCTCGCATTATGATGCTGAAATATGTTCTGACATATTAACGTTCCAATGGATGAACAGCATAGAGTGCTGTTCTCAACTTAGAAATGACATCTTCTTGAACAACACCTAATCCAGGATAAATTGGGAGGGATATTATCCTGTTAGTAAAAGCCTCAGCTTGCGAGGGGGTAGTGAATGTGACTTTTTCATAATACGGTTGGTTGGTTATGTTCATGTAATGAACGTTAACTCCAACACCCTGTTCTCTCAGTTGTTCAAAGAGGGGTTTTCGCATGTCGATGGTCATCTTGATGACAAACAGATGCCATGCACTGATGCGACCTTCGCGATTGGCGAGGGTCTCCAGTTCAAGACAATGCAGATTGGCCTGATAGCTGGCCGCTATATTCCGGCGTTGCTCTAAAAAAAACTCTAGCTGACTCATTTGACTCAATCCAAGAGCCGCCTGGATATCGGTCATGCGGTAGTTGAAGCCCAGCATCTGCTGCTCGTAGTACCAGGGACCATCCGACTCATTAATAAAGTCTTCCGGTTCGCGAGTGATCCCGTGGCTGCGCAACATACTCATGGTTTTGGCAAGCACAGGATCATTGGTCATGGCCATGCCGCCTTCACCCGTGGTGATGATTTTCACCGGGTGGAAGCTGAAGACGGTAATGTCGCTGTAGCGGCCATTGCCGGTGGGTTCACCGTGATAGCGGGCACCGAGGGCGTGGCAGGCATCCTCGATGATCCGAAAGCCATACTCTTGGCCCAGGCGGTGGATCTCCTGCATGTCGCAGGGGAGGCCGGCAAAGTGCACCGGTATGACTACCTTGGGGAGCTTTCCTGCAGCCTTGGCTGCAAGCAGCTTCCTCTCCAGCTCCAAAGCGCACATGTTACCGGTATCCGGTTCAATATCGACAAAATCGACTTGTGCACCGCAGTAGAGAGCACAGTTGGCGGATGCAACAAAGCTGATGGGGGATGTCCAGACCCAGTCGCCGAGGCCGACTCCCAGTGCCAGGCAGGCTAGATGGAGTGCTGCAGTACCTGAATTGACTGCCACCCCGAATTTAGCTCCACAGTAATCGGCAACTGCTTGCTCGAAGCGGGGAACGACTGGCCCCTGAGTCAGGAAGTCGGACTTGAGAACGTCCACGACAGCATCGATATCTGCCTGACTGATAGATTGGCGGCCGTAGGGGATCATTCTGTTACCTTGCTCTGGTTCATCTTCTGCAGCTGTTCAATGGAGAAAAAGTCAGGGTTGCTGCGAGAGTTGTATTCAAACCCCTGCTCGACCATCTTTCCCTTTTCACCTGCAGCTGTCTTGGAGAAGTCGTTGTTGCGATTATTGAAGTTGATGGTTGGGCCAATAATGAAGAAGTCATCAAACTCAAAGGTGTGATAAGAGTCATCGGCAGGGCACATCACTTCATGGAGTTTCTCCCCCGGGCGGATACCGATGATCTTGTGTGGCAGGTGCGGTGCCATGGCACTGGCGAGATCCGTAATTCGGACGGATGGCAATTTGGGAACGAATATTTCCCCCCCCTTCATCCGCCCAAAATTGTCCAACACGAAATCCCCCCCTTGCTGCAAGGTGATCCAGAAACGCGTCATCTCCTCATGGGTGATGGGCAACGCATCTGCCCCTTGGTCAATCAGCTTTTGGAAGAAGGGGACGACAGAGCCGCGAGAACCGACCACGTTGCCATAACGGACCACGGCAAAACGGGTGGGATCCTGACCTGCGATGTTGTTTGCTGCCACGAAGAGTTTGTCTGATGCCAGTTTGGTGGCGCCGTATAGGTTAATTGGGTTCGCGGCTTTGTCGGTAGAGAGGGCAATCACCTTTTTGACTTGATTGAGCAACGATGCCTGGATGACGTTCTCGGCACCATGGATATTGGTTTTGATGCATTCCATCGGATTGTATTCAGCGGCCGGCACTTGTTTGAGTGCCGCAGCATGCACCACATAATCCACACCACGCATCGCCATGGTAAGCCGGTTGGCGTCTCGTACATCACCGATAAAATAGCGCATGCAGGGGTCGTTAAACTCCTGCTGCATTTCGAATTGCTTCAGTTCGTCACGAGAATAGATGATGAGTCGTCTCGGTTTATATCGTTCCAATACTGTCTTGACCAATCGTTGGCCAAACGAGCCGGTGCCACCTGTGATCAGTAGCGTTTTATCGTTGAACATTGTGGGCATCTCGTCATAAAAACAGTAGATGAATCATATGCTAGCAAATAAAGTACCAGCTTTTTTGGTAAAGAGTGTGATCCATTCATAAAAACAGTTTTAAAGATTATGTCGCCAGCCAGTATATCGCTGGTTGACGCTTATCGGCAGCAGCTTATCAAGATGGATGTAATGTCTGCGAGGTGAGCCGGATAGCTTGGCATACCTGCTCCACCGCATTGAGGGCTCTCGGGGTGAAGCGGTGCAGCTCGTCCGAATTGATCAGGTCGAGTCGCCGATGCTGCACTGCGTCAAGATTTGGCCACTTCTGCCAGTGACGCAGGGCGTCAGGATCTTGACTCCCCGCCAGGATCAGCGCCGGGTTGGCCCTGATCACCTGTTCCATGTCCACTTGAGGGTAGGGGGTCTTGGCATTCGCCATGACGTTGATCCCGCCGCAGAGTTCGATGGCCTGAGCCGGCCAGGCATTGCCACTGACACTGGTGAGCGGCGGGTACCAAAGCTGGTAGAACACCTTGACGCCGGTTGGTTGGCCATAACGCTGTTGCAGGTCATGCAGGCGCGCCAGATAGCGATCGGCGGCTTCGTTGGCACTCTTTTCCACCCCCAGCAATTTGCCGAGAGCCCGCATCTCGACGGCCAGCGAGGCAAAATCGGTGGGCTCCGAGTAGAAAACCGGGATACCCAGCTGCTCCAACGGGGCCAGCATTCGTGACTGGGCCGAGCGCCAGCCGAGGATCAAGTCCGGCTTTTGCGCTAGCAGGGCCTCGACATTGATGCTGCGATAATTGGCCACCTTGGGCTTGGTTTTCACCTCGGTGGGATAGTCTGAGGCATCATCAACGGCCACCAGCCTGTCACCGGCACCGATGTCGTAAAGCAGTTCGGTAAGATGGGGCACCACGCTCACCACCCGGCTCGGTGTGGCCGCCAGCAGCGCACCGGGCAACCATGCCAGCAGTGTGCAGGACAGCAATCGCAGCCATCTAACCATGAAATAACCCTGCCACCGTGACAAGCAGCGCCAGCATCAACCAGCCCCAGCCCATTGCTTGCAGAATATTGAGTACCTTGCGCGGTGACTCGCCATCGGGGTCATGACCGCTGCCAAGTACCGGCCAGCGTTGCAAGGTTCCCTGATAATAGCGGGGGCCACCAAGGCGGATCCGGCACTTGTCAGCCAGTAGTGTCAGCAGCATGCCGATAGCGGGATAGGGCCAGAGTGCACCGCTTCGCAGCAGTTGAGTGGCCTGCCTGATACGGGGCAGCAGGAGCGGCAGTCCCAGCAGCAGGATAGTGGGGGCATTGAGCCCCTGATAGAGGGCGCTGGCGGCACGGCCGAAATAGCCAAAGGCGGGATCCTTCATGCTCCAACCCTGGCTCATCAGCTGGGCCAGCCGCCAGAGCAGGGCTCCCTGTACCCCGGCGAGGGCGTACCCGAGCAGCGGGCCCGTCCATTGGCCGACCAGACGCAGGGCGCAACTTTCGGTCATCGCTTTGGCAATGCCCATGGCAGAAAGTTTGCCGGTCTCCCGCTTGAGCCAGGGGGCCGCCTGCAATCTCGCCAGCGGCAGGGTCTCCTGCGTGGCGAGCGAGCGGGTGGCATGGGCGAGTTCGCGCAGCGGACGGGATTCGATCATCAGCAGCAGGAACAACAGGTCAAACAGCGGCTCGCTCAGAGCCAGATTGCGCAACGACCAGAGTCCGGCTGCGCAGGGAACCCAGACCACCAGCATCGCCAGCATGCCCGCTTGCAGTTGCTGGCGGGGCGTACCATCGGCTCGGTGCACCTTGTGACCCAGCCGGGTCAGTAGGGGCATGACGGCCGAGAGCCGCAGATAGGATGGCCACGGGATCACCGCCTCCAGCAGGGCCGCCCCCACCAGAATGGCCGCCGTCGTCGAGAGGAGGGCGTCGGCCATCACTTCGAGTGAGCCGGTTTCGATCACAGCTTGCCGAGCATCTTGATGATCATTTCGGCGGAGTGCTTTCCTGCCACTTCGATAAAGGCGTCGAAGGATTCAACCTGTTCCTTGCCAGCGATGTCGGACATGGCGCGCACCACCAGATAGGGCACTTTGAACATGTGGCATACCTGGCCGATGGCGGCCCC
This sequence comes from Aeromonas sp. YN13HZO-058, assembly GCF_001921245.1. Lineage (NCBI taxonomy): Bacteria > Pseudomonadati > Pseudomonadota > Gammaproteobacteria > Aeromonadales > Aeromonadaceae > Aeromonas > Aeromonas sp. YN13HZO-058. Next base: position 79,244 of record NZ_MQSY01000028.1, read on the forward strand.
TTCCATCTCGACTGCCAGCATCTGCGGGAAGTCGGCGCGGGCCTTGGCGATGGCGTCCGGTTTGCACATGAACTGATCGCCGGTACAGATAAGGCCGACCTTGGTCTGGTGCTTGCCCTGCTCGGCGATGCAATCCTCGGCGACCGCGATGAGCTGCTCGTCGCAGGGGAAGGCGGCGGGCTGCTGCGCCATCTGGCCCATCTCGTAACCAAAGGCGGTCACGTCGACATCATGAAAGCGCATCTCGCTGGCGATCACCACATCACCGATGTGCAGATCCTGGGCAAAGCCGCCCGCAGAGCCGGTATTGATGACGCAGTCGGGGGCAAACTTTTCCAGCAGCAGGCTGGTGGCCACGCTGGCGGCAACTTTACCGATGCCGGAGCGGGTCAGGATCACTTCTTTGCCTGCCAACTCACCTTGATAGAACTCGCAGCCGCCCAGTTGCAGGGTAGTGGGGTTGCTCATCTGGCTGCGCAGCAGGGCTACTTCTTGCTCCATGGCGCCGATAATACCTACTTTCATTGCTGACCTCGTCTTGCTAGCCGTGTGGCTGAATTTAAGTTGCTGTAGATCATAACAAAAGATGGCGTCGGCGCCGAGAGGCACAAGCGAAAGGATAGATGAAGTACGACGCTCCATATGGGAGCGCCGCAGGTGACAAAAATCATTGATGAGAGAGGAGAGGGAGCTTTTAGCCAAGCGCGGTGTCGAGGGTCATCATCAGGGCAAAGCCCGCCATCAGGCCAAGGGTGGCATAGGTCTGATGACCGTTGCGGTGGGTCTCGGGGATCACTTCATGGGAGACCACGAACAGCATGGCACCGGCGGCGAGCCCAAGACCTATCGGGTAGGCGATGGCAAGGCCGCTGGAGAGGCCCACCCCGAGTAGGGCGCCTAACGGTTCCAGCAGGCCGCTGGCGATGGCAACCAGTACTGCCACCGAGGGGCGAAAACCGGCGGCGCACATGGCCAGTGCCACTGCCAATCCTTCCGGAATGTCCTGCAGTGCGATGGCGGTAGTAAGCGGCAACCCGACCGACATATCCCCCTGGGAGAAGCTGACCCCTATGGCCATTCCTTCCGGCAGGTTGTGCAGGGCGATGGCAAAGACAAACAGCCAGACCCGGGAGCACTGCTCGTGGCCGGGGCCACAGGGACCGGTCTTGTCATGCTCGTGCGGGGTGAACTGATCCAGCCCCAGCATCAACAGCACCCCGAGGGTCATGCCAACTACCACCACGGCGGCGGCACTAAAGCCGTTGCCGGTGATCCCCTCGGCGGCTTCCAGCCCAGGCAACAGCAGGGAGAAGGCACTGGCGGCCAGCATCATGCCAGCGGCAAAGCCCAACATGGTGTCCTCGACCTTTTGCGGCACAGAGCGCAGGAATAGGGCGGGCAGGGCGCCAATGGCGGTGGCGGCAAAACCGGCTGCTCCCCCGATCAGGCCGTAGCGCACGCCGCTGGTTACGTCGCTGGTCGCCAGCATGATCAGGCTCTGCAGCAACAGGAGCAGCACCGCGACCAGCGCGATAAAGAGGCCGAGAGCGGTGAGCGGGCGACTTTGCATCTGGCTGCGCAGTTGCTGTGGCCAGGATAACGGGTGGAGGGCTGAAAGATGGTCCATGATATGACCTCGGGGTGTGCAAAGTGGATGGTGGCATTACATCGATTCGGCCACCCCTTGTCCATGTCTGCAAGACGATTGCCGCTATCGGGAAAATGGTGCCAGCTGAGTTTGGGGTGGTTTTTGTGATCCGGCTCCGGTTGTTGATTTTGTTAAGTTGCTTTTAATTTTTAAAGAAAAGTGAGGAGGTGGTCGCTTTGTGCTGGCGTGCGCGCCTTTGCGGAACCCTATCTTCCCGGTGTTCTGCTATTTTTCCCGTCAGGAAGGTCCGGGTATTTGCTCATAGGGATGTGTTCGCCACACTCCATTCGCCTGTCAGCAGTAGAGGATCACCCGCCACTATGTTTTACAAGAATCTCTCCATCGGCAAAAAAATTGCCGTGGTCTTTGCGGTTATTGCCGCCGTCAACGTGATATTCGGCATCTTTCTCTCCAGCGAGTTGCGCGGTGTGCGTGATCGGGTGTTGAACTTTACCGACTCTACGCTGCCGAGTGTCCTGTCGGTCGAAACCCTGCTCTATGACGTCTCCTATGTCCGTCGTGCCCAGTTTGCCTTGCTGATGGTGAACGATGCCGCTGATCTGCAAGCTCGTCGCAGCAGGATCCAACAGAACATCCAGAAAGTAGACAACGCATTTCACGCTTATGAGGCGACAGTCGGAGCTGATCATGAGCGTCAGGTGTTTAATCAAGCCAAACAACAGTGGCTCAGTTATCAACGTTCAGTGAACGAGTTTGATCAACTGCTGGTACAAGGACAACAAGATCAGGCCAAGGAACAGTTGTTTGCCTCGAATGCGGCTTTCGGCTCTCTGGAGCAGGCAGTTAATGCTCTGATCGATGTGAATCTTGGTTTTGTGAAGGAAAACCGCAGCAGCTTGCTTGGCAGTATCAGCATGGTGATCTCGTTTGCCATGGTGAGCATCGGGAGCCTGCTGCTGTTTATGATGGCCATGACCTGGTTCTTAACTCGTCAAATCTGTCTGCCACTGCAGGCCGTGGTGGCGCAGGCCAATGCCATTGCTGCGGGTGATTTGACCCACCAGCTGGAGCGCCAGCATATCGGTCGTGACGAGCTGGGAGCGCTGGCGAAGGCCTCTCTCAAGATGCAGGATAACCTGCGTGGCCTGATTGAAGAGGTGGTAGCTGCGGTTACCCAACTGGGCGCTGCGATTGAAGAAGTGAGTGCGGTTTCCGAGCAGTCCGCCAAAGGGATCCAGAGTCAGCAGCAAGAGATTTCGCTGGTGGCAACGGCCATGACCCAGATGAAGGCGACCGTTGCCGATGTAGCGGGCAATACCGAGAGCGCCTCCGAATCAGCCAGCTCCGCCAATGCGTTGGCCCGCAGTGGCAATCAGGATGTGCAGCGCTCGCTGGTGGCGATCACCCGTGTGGCCGAAGAGATTGAGCAGGCCGGCACGCTGGTGGCCGAGCTGGAGCGCGAATCTGCCCAGATCAATGTAGTGGTCGATGTCATTCGCGGCATTGCCGATCAGACCAATCTGCTGGCCCTTAATGCTGCGATCGAGGCTGCCCGTGCCGGCGAACAGGGCCGCGGTTTTGCGGTGGTCGCCGATGAGGTGCGCACCCTGGCTGGTCGTACCCAGGCCTCTACCGGCGAGATCGTTGCCATCATCGAAACCCTGCAGTCTCGCGCCAATCAGGCGAAAGAGGTGACCGGGCTGAGCTGTGACATGATCCGCCAGTGCGTGACCTAAAGCGAGCAGACCGGTACCGGTATCCAGCAGATCGAAGAGGCGGTGGCGCAGATCGCCGATATGGCGATCCAGATTGCTAGCGCCTGTGGTGAGCAGGATGCGGTGTCTGACGAGCTGGGTCGCAACGTCGAGCGGATCAATGAATCCGCCAATGAGGTGGCGCAGGGGGCGGATCATACTGCCCGCGCGTGTCTGGAGCTGAGCCAGCTGGCCGTTGGTCTGAGACAGACTATCGGGCGCTTCCGTCTCGCCTGATAAAGGGGCTGGGGGCGTACACCGGCCTCTTCATGCATAAAAAGTCGGGGCGCTTTGCATGCCCTCACGACACCCGGCCATGTGCCGGGTGTTTTTTATCTGGCGATTGGTACGAGACCTGGGGGTCGGGGTTCTCCGTAAGAGGATGAAGGTCAGGGCAAAGATGGAGGGAGATCAAATGCTTATCCCTGCCTGTGTGGTGATATTCAAGAAGGTTGGTTAAGGCGTATTTGATAACGAGAGAAGGGCGACTAACTGTTTTGGGGATTGAGTATGGGTGAGCTGATGGTATGCCCGCTGCGGGGGAGGAGAGAATTAGTTGTGGGTTGGTGTGGCCTTACAGGGCATATCGCAGCCATAAAAAAACCGGCTTGCGCCGGTTTTTTTATCTTGGTGAATGCTGGGAAGCGGGCTTATTTGGCCAGGGACTCCGGCAGCTCTTCACGGATCTTGCCGAGCATCTCTTTCAGGACGCGCGGGTTGGCAACCACGATGTTGCCGGAGTTTTCGTAGTTGTGACCACCTACGAAGTCGGTGACGATAGCGCCGGCTTCTTTGGCCAGCAGTTCACCGGCAGCGGTGTCCCAAGGCTTCAGGCCGATTTCCCAGAAACCGTCGACGCGACCGGCAGCCACATAGGCCAAATCCAGCGCGGCAGAACCGGAGCGACGGATGTCGGCACATTCGATGAACATGCTCTGGAACATCTTCAGGTACGGCTCGATGTGATGCTTTTGCTTATAGGGGAAACCGGTTGCCAGCACGGTGCCAGCCAGCTCTTTGGCTTTGCCGACACGGATGCGGTAGCCGTTCAGCTGGGCGCCGTTACCACGGGTAGCCGTGAACAGTTCGTCACGGATGGGATCGTAAACAACGGCTTGTTCGGTTTTGCCTTTCACGCGCAGCGCGACGGAAACGGCAAAGTGCGGAATGCCTTTGACAAGGTTGGTTGTGCCATCCAGCGGGTCAATGATCCATTGGTAGTCCGGATTGGTACCGGCAATCTCACCGGACTCTTCAGCAACAATGCTGTGCTCCGGGTAAGATTTTTTGATGGTGTGAATGATGGCCGCTTCGGCTTCACGGTCAACGTTGGTCACGAAGTCATTGCTGCCTTTTTGGATAGCCTCAATGTTCTCGGGCTGGGAGAAGGCTTTTACTACAACTTGACCGGCGTTACGCGCAGCGCGCACGGCGATATTCAGCATCGGATGCATAGGTTCACCACTGGATGTTAAAGAACGGGGGATAAAAGGACGCGGTATGATACCAGTATTTTGTGCGATGGCAACTGTTATCCCCCTACGACCAATTGATTAGCACTGCCAGATTTGACGGCTCCAATATAGACCAGATCTGCGCTAGTCTTATCCCAGCAGCCTGATACCGGCTGTCATGAGCATAGGGATATGAGCCATGAATTTGTCATTAGTGAGTCAGAACGTGTCAGCGACCAGTGAAGGTCTGTTGGCCATTTTGCGGTCATCACCGGAGTATGGTGATCACTTTGCCCACATCGCCGTGACCCCCCTTGCCCAGTGGCAACCGGCCAAGACGGAGGCGGCGATCCTGCTGATCGACGGGGATGCCCCCTGGCAGGATGCCGGATTTGCCCGCGCAGAGGACGAGACGATCGGCTTGCCGGTCTTGCCACTGCTGATCCGCAAGGGGGACAAGGAGTTGACGGTCTGCGGGCCGGATGTGCGGGATCCCCGTTTCTATTTTGTCTCAAACGGCATCGTACTGGATGAGTCGGAGCTGGCCGAGCCTGCCTGCAGTCGGGTGTTGCTGAGCAAGCTGGAGTCCTACTTCCCGCTGCTTTCCCGCCTGATCATGCTGCGCCAGCGCAAGCCGGTCGCCATGCTCAACTAGTCACGCCTGTTTTTTGATTACACAAACAACGCACTGCAGGCCATATCGGCTCGCGGTGCGTTGCTTTTTAATGGCCCGCTGTCGGTGACTTGTTGCAAGATGAGGCGGCAATGGTTTGGTCTCGCCATCGAGCCGAGCTATCTATACCGACCCCTACTATTTCGAGTCGTACTATTCCGATTCGAACTATCCGGCTATGACCAACAAGGAGTGAATCATGATCGACTTTTACACCGCCGCGACCCCCAATGGTTTCAAGGTGGCAATCGCCCTCGAAGAGCTGGGTTTGCCCTATCGGGTCATTCCCCTCGATTTGTCGGCGCTGGATCAAAAAAAGCCGGAGTTTCTGGCCATCAACCCCAATGGCCGCATTCCGGCTATCGTCGATCGGGATAACGACGATTTCGCCGTGTTCGAATCGGGTGCCATCCTCATCTATCTGGCGGAGAAAACGGGCAAGTTGCTGCCCGCCGATCCCAAACGCCGCTCTCAGGCCATCCAGTGGCTGATGTTCCAGATGGGCGGGGTCGGGCCCATGATGGGGCAGGCCAACGTCTTCTATCGTTACTTCCCGGAGAAGATCCCCGCCGCCATCGAGCGTTATCAGAAAGAGGGGCGCCGCCTGTTCGAGGTGCTCGACAGCCATCTGGCCCACCACGAATATCTGGCGGATGAGTACAGCATCGCCGACATTGCCACCTGGCCCTGGGTGCGTATTTATGACTGGAGCGGCATCTCGATCGAAGGCTTGCCTCATCTGCAAGCCTGGATGGCCCGTATGGCAGAGAAGCCTGCCTGCCAGAAGGGGATCACCATACCGCCGCGCAAGGAGCAGCCCGATGAGCTGATCAAGCAGGCGCAGCAGATGGTAACGCGTTGATTTTTAACTGCCGACGGGGCGCTTTGCCCCGTAATATTAGAAAAACTAGGGCAAGCTGATTATAAAGATTCGTTCGTTTTTTGTGAGCTGAGTCACTATGATGCCCCCATACCACCAAGCGTCCTGTGCGGTGGTCTGGCGGGCTCCCCGCCTATTGTTTCCAACACTGTTTTTGATTGCATCACAGCATCTGTGATCGGATTCCTCTGGGCTATTTTGTGCCAGAGGGGCGGCAGCATTTTTTCGATTTTTTGGGACTGATATGGATCGGCACAGTTTTTATCCGTTGTTTTTATTGACCATTCTGATGGTCGCTGTGGGCCAGATGACCCAGACCCTTTATGTTCCCTCCATTCCGATGATGGCGGGGGATTTCAATGTGGCCTCGGGCCAGCTGCAGGCGGTGATGGCCTGTTACCTGATCCCCTATGGCCTCTCCCAGTTTGTCTACGGGCCGCTGTCTGATCGTATCGGCCGTCGCCCGGTGCTGATCGTCGGCATGATGGTGTTTCTGGTGGGCACCCTGACCATCCAGCTCATCCCGCACTTCACCGCCTTGCTGGTGGGCAGCTTTATTCAAGGGCTGGGGACCGGTGCCGGTGGTGCCATGAGCCGTACCGTGATGCGCGATCGCTACAACGGCGCCGAGCTCAACCGCGCCAACAGTCTGGTGAGTATGGGGGTGATCTTCTCCCCGCTGCTGGCGCCGGTGCTGGGTGGCTGGTTGACCGAGCTGTTCAACTGGCGCGCCGGTTACTGGTTCCTGTTCGGTTTTGGTGCTGTAGCCACTCTGGCGATCATGGCCTGGTTTGGTGAGACGCTGCCTGCTGCAGCCCGTCAGCCGCTGCGCGTCGGTGCTGCCTATCGCCACGTGCTCGGTAACCCGCGCTTTCAGGGCAACCTGCTCTGCCTGATGGCGACTTTTGCCGGTTTGGCGGTGTTTGAAGCAGCGGCCGGTGTATTGCTCGGTGATGTGCTGCAACTGAGCGCCCGCACCGTGAGCGTGCTGTTCGTGCTGCCGTTGCCCGGCTATCTGTTCGGTGCCTGGCTCTCTGCCAAGCTGAGCTTTCGCCTGAGCCAGGGCAAGCTGATGCGTCTGGGTATCGCCTTTCTGGCGCTGGGATCGCTGATCATTCTGGTGCCGGGGCTGTTCGGTGTGGTGAGTGCTGCCTCGCTGGTTGGTGGCGCGGCGGTCTACTTCATCGGTAGTGGCATTCTCTACCCGACCGCTACTTCCTGCGCCATCGAACCCTTCCCGGGTCAGGCCGGCACAGCCGGTGCCATTCTCGGCGGGATGCAGAATCTGGGGGCCGGTATCGTGACTCTGCTGGCCGCCGGTTTCCCGATGACCGGTCAGGTGACCCTGGGTGCCATCATGACCCTGATGGTGCTGATCGTGGCGCTGAGCTTTGTCTGGTTGCGCCACCACGGCGCCCCTCACGAGCAGATGGCCGTCTGATCAGCCGCTCTCTTTGTGCCTGGAGCAAGCCCACCCTCAGCGGTGGGCTTTGTTTTATCCGAAGAACGGGCAGGGAGATCGCATTCGCTTGATGCGGTGATCGCGGCGGTGTCATCGCTGGATGTTGGTCGGGTAGAAAAGAAAAAGCCCGTCACGCTGGTGACGGGCTTTTGCTGTTGGTACCCCGAGATGCCGTTGCCGGTTTGGGCCCTTGAACCGTAGGTTCAAGGCGGGAATCGAATCTGACCGCAGGCTTCTCGGTCGTGCCGAGCATGCGCAATAGCCAGAAGGCCGATCCCCTGTTGGGTATGATTATCGGCTCGGGGACTTGAACCGGCTGACAAACATCCCAGGGAATTTTAAAACGGTTTGCGATTAGGGCTGTTGCCCCTCTTCGCTGGAATCACCATATTGTCCGTGCTCGATCAGGGCCGCTTCGATGGTGCGCTGCAGCATCTTGATCCGCTTGTCCATGGTCTCAGAGTATTGGTGGTTCTTCTCTTTTTCAAGGCAGAGCTCATGACAGAAATTGAGCGCCGCCATGATAGCCAATTGCTCGTTGCTGGAGACTTTGGAACGTTGACGCAGGTCGATCAACTTGTCGGTCAGCTGCTCGGCGGCCTGGCGCAGGGCATCCTGCTGTCCCAAGGGACAGGATACCTTGTAGGGACGTCCCAAAATGACGATTTCTACGGCCTCTGTGCTCATGCCTTCCTCAATACGGCGGAGCTGATTTCCGCCTTTATCCACGTGGACAACTGGGCGGGACTATATAGCGCAGATGCATAAGTTTCAAGGCCTTGCTGGCTCTGGAAGAGGGAGAATGCTAGGATCCTGACCATTAATTCTGCAAATTTGACTGAACTTTGAGCGGATCCTCGATGAGCAAAACGAACCCCCTTAAATATGCGGCAGTGGCCGACATCATGGAACAGCATGAGCTGATGGCCAGCGCAGTAGAGGCCCATGGTGTGATCTGCGGTCTGGTGTGCGGTGGCGTGGCACTGGACGACAAGAGCTGGCTGCCCCATTTCAACGATCTGGTGAACGACGGTTTCGGCCTGCCGGCCCCGGTGCGCCAGGTGATGACCGATCTTTATCACAATGTGGTCGAGAGCCTGATGGCCCAGAAGGGCGTCGAGCTGCTGCTGCCAAGCGATGATGCTCCCCTCGACGAGCGCATCGATTCGCTGGTGGACTGGTCACAGGCATTTCTGGCCGGTTTCGGCGTGGTACAGCAGGAGCTCTCCCGCGCATCGGAAGAGCTGCAGGAGATGATCCAGGATATCGCCAGCATCACTCAGGTCTCTGCCGAGTTCGATCAGGAAGATGACGAGAATGAAGCCTCCTTCCTGGTACTCTACGAACACGTCAAACTGGGGGTCATGATGGCCTTCGAAGAGTTTGGCAAGCGCCCCGATACCCCGAGCGCGCCGCCGACCCTTCATTGAGGTGCGGGTCAACGGGCCCCTTATTGAATCTGCAAGAGCGCCTGATGGCGCTCTTTTTTATTCCCTTGTGGTGGCTAACCCTGTGAGGCGCAACCGGTTTTTTGCCGCTGACCTCGCATTCGGCCAGCGGCTTTGTGATAGCATGAGGCCACCTTTTTCACTTCTTCCTCTCTGCTTATGTCTCAATCTGATATGCGACAGGTCGATGTCACCCTGGTCGGCGGTGGAATGAGCGGTGCCGTGCTGGCGCTCTCGCTGGCGGCCCTGCTTCGATCCGATGGCTCCCCCCTCGAGATCCTGCTGTTGGAAGCGAGCGTCCCCGAACAGCATACCCATACAGGATTTGACGCCCGTGCCATTGCGCTCTCGGCCGGTACCTGTGATGCGCTGTTGCGGCGCGGACTTTGGCCCCTGTTTGCTCCCCATTGCGCTCCCATTACCCATATTCATGTCTCGGATCGGGGCCACTGCGGTCAGGCTCGACTGTCGGCCGCCGAATACGGTCTGCCTGCGCTGGGTCAGGTGATTGAGCTTGCTGCTGCCGGTCGCGAGCTGCAACAGGCGATGGCTGCCACCACCAATATTCGGGTCTGTTGTCCGGCCCGGGTGCGCGAGATAGAACCGGATGAGGAGAAGGTGACCCTCACCCTCGAGGGTGGTGAACAGATTGAGACCCGCTTGCTGGTGGCGGCTGACGGGGGCAACTCCTTTGTGCGGCAGCACTTCAAGTTGCCGGTGACCCGCCACGACTTTGAGCAGCACGCCATCATCGCCACCGTCAAAACGGCGCAAGATCCTGAGGGGCGCGCCTTCGAGCGCTTTACCGAAGGGGGGCCGCTGGCCCTGTTGCCGATGCAGGAGGGGCTCTCCTCGCTGGTATGGAGCGTCGGGCAGCATGAGGTCGATGAGCTGATGGCGCTAGATGAGGCGGCGTTTCTCGCTCGTCTGCAGCAGGCCTTTGGCTGGCGGCTCGGCCGCTTCGAGCGATGCGGCGTGCGTAATGTCTATCCGCTGATCCTGACCGCCTGCGACTACCCGCTAGCCCAGCGTACCGTGCTGGTGGGCAATGCCGCCCACGCCCTGCACCCCATCGCCGGGCAGGGCTTCAACCTCGGGATGCGGGATCTCGACCTGCTTACCGACGCCGTAGCCAAGGCGTTGGCAGGGGGGGAGGATATCGGCAGCTTCAAGGTGCTGAGCGGCTACTGGCAGCAGCGCCAGCGCGATCAGGCGCAGACCGTCTGGCTTACCTCCTCGCTGGCCCAGCTCTTCTCCAATGGTCACGACCCGCTGGTGGCAGGGCGCAATCTGGCGCTCACCTTGATGGGGCGATTCCCGTGCCTCAAGGCGCCGCTTGCCTCGCGCACCCTGGGCTTTGTCGCTGATGTGTGCGGCAACTAGCCAGCACTTATTGAGTGGAACCTGTTGACCGCCATTCGTTGAGCAAAACCTATTGAATTGAAGAGGCGATGCCCGCGTGCATCCCCTCGCTGGCCCGCCGGTCAGCCCAGAAAGGATGAGATGATGCAGATGCAAAATGTGGATGTGGTGATTGTCGGTGGCGGCATGGTGGGGCTGGGGCTCACTGCGGCCCTGAAACATAGCGCCCTCAAGGTGCTGGTGGTGGAGGGGCAATTGCCCGACCCGCAGCTGGGGGAGGTGGCTGACAACCGGGTCAGCGCCCTGAGCTTGGCCAGCCAGCAGATCCTGCGCCATGTTGGCGCCTGGGAGGGTATTGAAGCGCGCCGCCTGCAGGCCTACGACAAGATGGCGGTGTGGGAGCAGGACAGTTTCGGCCATATCGACTTCGATGCCGCCAGCCTGCGTCAGGCCAACCTCGGCCATATCGTCGAGAATAGGGTGATCCAGCTGGCATTGCTTGAGGCGATTGAAGGTGCCAGCAATATCCAGTTGCTGACCCCCGCCAGAGCCAAGAGCCTGCAGAGCGGCCCGGCGGGCGCCCTGCTGCTCCTTGAAGATGGTCAGGCCATCTCGGCCAAACTGGTGGTGGCTGCCGATGGCGCCCACTCCTGGGTACGCCGTCAGGCTGATATCCCGCTCACCAGCTGGGATTATGGCCACCACGCATTGGTGGCGACGGTGCGCTGCGCCGAACCCCACGAGGCGGTGGCACGCCAGATCTTCACCCCGGATGGCCCGCTCGCCTTTTTGCCGCTGTGGCAGGAGAACCTCTGCTCCATCGTCTGGTCGCTGCCTGCGGCCCGCGCCGAGGCGCTCTGTGCCTGCGATGACGAGCAGTTCAATCGCCAGCTTACCGCCGCCTTTGATGCACGGCTCGGTCTGTGCAAGGTGGAAGGGCCGCGCAGCGCCATTCCGCTCACCGCCCGCTATGCCCGCGATTTTGCCCGTGAACGGCTGGTGCTGGTGGGGGATGCTGCCCACACCATCCACCCGCTGGCGGGGCAGGGGGTCAACCTCGGCCTGCTGGATGCTGCCGCGCTGGCGGAGCAGATCTTGCAAAATCATGCCGCGGGCGAGGATATCGGCCTGCTCGCCAACCTGCGCAGCTACGAGCGCTGGCGCAAGAGCGAAGCGGCACGCATGCTGGCGGCGATGGAGGGGCTCAAGCGGCTGTTCAGCGGCGCCAACCCGCTCAAGAAGCTGGTGCGGGGCGTGGGATTGCGGGCGGCCAATCTGTTGACGCCCTTCAAGGAGGGGGTGATCCGCGCCGCCATGGGGGTGGAGGGCGAGTTGCCTGCACTGGCCCGTCCTGACTGGGCTGTGGCGGCGACCAAGGGCAGTGCCATGCAGACCAAGGGTGAAAAAAACTAATATTACCCGCTGTTTTTGGCAACAAAAGTAATCCGACAAGGCTGATGACCCGTTTTGGGTGTCAGCCTTTAATTTTGCTCTGGAGCGAAACGTTTTTCTGCAAATTGTGACGAAACGGTAAAAATCAAAATTTAATCTCGCCTGAGTCGGCTTATGGCTGTTTTTATCACTGCATTTATCTTAGTGTCTGGAGTCAGTTTTACGGGAGGGGATTAGTTTTTTTTGAGCGGCACGCTCGCCTGCTTGTCATATAATCCGCTCCGTTCAAGGAATCCCTCTTGCCTGGCAAGGGCAGGAGCGAGCACACACTTTTTGGATCCGGTCGCTATTTGCTGCGCACAGTGCAGTCAGAGCGGTGGCGCGGGTCGCAAGGGTGGTCGCCAAAGCGAAAAGGCTTTTTGCTAAGGAAAGAATGCGATGATCCAGACTACTGTACTGCATCCCAAACACCTGGAAGCCGGCGCCAAAATGGTGGACTTCCACGGTTGGGAAATGCCCATCAACTACGGCTCCCAGCTGGAAGAGCACCACGCGGTGCGCAGCGATGCCGGTATGTTCGATGTTTCCCACATGACCATCGTCGATTTGACCGGCGAACGGGTCAAAGCCTTTCTGCAACACCTGCTGGCCAACGACGTGGCCAAACTCACTGCCCCCGGCAAGGCCCTCTACAGCGGCATGCTCAATCCGGAAGGCGGCGTGATCGATGACCTCATTACCTATTACCTCACCGATACCTTCTACCGGCTGGTGGTCAACTCCGCTACCCGCGAGAAGGATCTGGCCTGGATCCGCCATCACGCCATCGATTTCGATGTGACCGTGACCGAGCGTCCGGAGCTGGCGATGATCGCGGTGCAGGGCCCCAACGCCAAGGTCAAGGCTGCTGCCGTGCTGAGCGCCGCCCAGCGCACCGCCGTGGTGGGGATGAAACCCTTCTTCGGTGTGCAGGCTGGCGATCTCTTTATCGCCACCACCGGCTACACCGGCGAGGATGGCTACGAGATAGTCGTGCCGCAAGAGAAAGCCTGCGAGCTGTGGCAAGCGCTGCTGGATAACGGCGTAGCCCCCTGTGGCCTCGGTGCCCGCGATACCCTGCGCCTCGAAGCGGGGATGAACCTCTACGGTCAGGACATGGACGAGTCAATCTCTCCGCTCGCTGCAAACATGGCCTGGACCATCGCCTGGGAGCCGAGCGATCGCCACTTCATCGGCCGCGACGTGCTGGAAGCGCAGAAAGCGGCGGGCAACCAGCCCAAGCTGGTGGGTCTGGTGATGGAAGAGAAAGGGGTGCTGCGTGCCGGTATGCCGGTCACCTTCACTGCGGCAAACGGTGAGAAGCGGGAAGGTGTGATCACCTCCGGCTCTTTCTCCCCCACCCTGGGCTACAGTATTGCCCTGGCGCGGGTGCCCCGTGATATCGGTGAGCTAGCCGAGGTGGAGATCCGCAAAAAGCTGGTCACCGTGAAGGTCACCAAGCCCGCTTTCGTCCGTAACGGCCAGAAGCTGGTTTAATACCGTCTTGGGGGAGGGCTGTGCCTCCCCCATCCCTTTTCATATTCGTTTTTAAACGCGACTCAAAGATCAAAGGAAGCACAAATGAGCCATATCCCGAGCGAACTGAAATATGCCACTTCCCACGAGTGGATCCGTGTTGAAGCCAACGGCGAGGCCGTGGTCGGTATCACCGAGCACGCCCAGGAGCTGCTGGGTGACATGGTGTTTGTCGAGCTGCCGGAAGTGGGCAAGCAGGTCAGTGCCGGTGACGACTGCGCCGTGGCCGAGTCGGTCAAGGCGGCCTCCGACATCTACAGCCCGGTGAGCGGCGAGGTCATTGCCGTCAACGAAGAGCTGGAAGGGAGCCCCGAGCTGGTCAACTCCGACCCCTACGGCGCTGGCTGGCTGTTCCGCATCAAGCTCGATGACGAGAGCGAGCTGGCCAACCTGCTGGATGCCGAAGGCTACCAGAACGTGGTGGACGAAGAGTAATGCCCCCGGCCCTGCACCAACGTGCGGGGCCTTTTGTATGGCTGCCGACGGAGTCGACAGCAGGGTGAAGTCACTCGTATCCGGCGTGTTGTGGTTTAGCCAGCGCGGTTTACAGGGTGATCCCCGGGGTGCCAGCGAGCATCCAGTGCCGTGCTCTCTTGGCTGCGGCATAGCGAACATGAGTGGCGTCGGTATCAGCCGACCATCAGGAACATGAGGTCTTGGTTATCAGGATGTCATGCCAGGACTTATTTACCAGGAAATAGGGAAATGACCCAGTCACTGTTTGAACTCGAGCAAAAAACCGATTTTGTCCGCCGCCATATCGGCCCGGGCGAGGAAGAGCTGCGCCAGCTGCTGGCGACCGTCGGGGCCGAGAGTCTGGACGATTTGATTGCCCAGACCGTGCCCGCCGCCATTCGCCTGCCGGGCCCGCTGGGGATCGGTGCCGGTATGACCGAAGTGGAGGCGCTGGCCAAGCTCAGGGGCTATGCCGCCCAGAACAAGATTGCCAAGAGCTATATCGGCATGGGTTATCACGATACCCATGTGCCCCACGTCATTTTGCGCAACGTGCTGGAAAACCCGGGCTGGTATACCGCCTACACCCCCTATCAGCCAGAGCTGGCGCAGGGCCGTCTCGAAGCCCTGCTCAACTTCCAGCAGCTGACGCTGGATCTCACCGGCATGGATCTGGCCAGTGCCTCCCTGCTGGATGAAGCGACCGCCGCTGCCGAAGCGATGGCGCTGGCCAAACGGATGGCCAAGTCGAAATCCAACCTCTTCTTCGTGGCCGATGACGTGCACCCGCAGGTGATCGACGTGGTCAAGGAGCGTGCGGTTCATTTCGGTTTCGACGTGGCGGTCGGCGCCGCGAGCGAGGCGGTGAGTGAAGAGGTGTTCGGTGCTCTGTTCCAGTACCCCACCACCACGGGGGAGGTGAAAGATCTGCGCGCCCTCATCGCCGCGGTACAGGCCCAGAAAGGGCTGGCCTGCGTCAGCGCCGATCTGCTCTCTCTGCTGCTGCTCAAATCCCCGGGTGAGCTGGGGGCCGACGTGGTGCTGGGCTCGGCCCAGCGCTTTGGCGTGCCCATGGGTTACGGTGGCCCCCACGCTGCCTTCTTCGCCACTCGCGATGCCTACAAGCGCTCCATGCCGGGCCGCATCATCGGTGTCTCCAAGGATGCCCGCGGCAAGGCCGCACTGCGCATGGCGATGCAGACCCGCGAGCAGCACATCCGCCGTGAGAAGGCCAACTCCAACATCTGTACCGCTCAGGTGCTGCTGGCCAACATGGCGAGCTTCTACGCCGTCTACCACGGCCCGGTAGGGCTGAAAACCATCGCCTCCCGCGTGCACCGTCTCACCACCATTCTGGCGCTCGGCCTCAAGGCCAAGGGCGTGGCCCTCAAGCATGCCAGCTGGTTCGATACCCTGACCGTGCAGACTGCCGACAAGGCCGCGCTGATCGCCAAGGCCGAGGAGCTCGGCATCAACCTGCGTGCGGATCTCGATGGTGCAGTGGGCGTGTCGCTCTCTGAAACCACCACTCGTGGCGACGTGGCCGAGCTGTTTGATCTCTTCCTCGGCAAGGGACACGGCCTGGACGTGGAAGCGCTCGACAAGGCGGCCCAGGCCCATCACGCCATCCCGCAGGATCTGCTGCGCACCGATGCCGTGCTGACCCACGAGGTGTTCAACAAGTACCACTCAGAAACCGAGATGTTGCGCTACATCCGCCGTCTCGAAGCCAAGGATCTGGCGCTCAACTACGCCATGATTTCGCTCGGCTCCTGCACCATGAAGCTCAACGCCACCGCCGAGATGATCCCGGTGACCTGGCCCGAGTTTGGCAAGCTGCACCCGTTCGCTCCGCTGGCGCAGGCCAAGGGCTACCAACTGCTGCTCGCCGACCTCGAAAACTGGCTGGTGAAAGTGACCGGTTATGATGCGGTCTGCATGCAGCCCAACTCAGGTGCGCAGGGCGAATACGCGGGTCTGCTCGCCATCAAGAAATATCACGAGTCTCGTGGTGAAGGGCATCGCGACATCTGCCTGATCCCAGCCTCTGCCCACGGCACCAACCCGGCCTCTGCCCAGATGGCGGGGCTCAAGGTGATCGTCACCGCCTGTGACAAGTCCGGCAACGTGGATCTCGACGACCTGCGCGCCAAGGCCGCCGAGGCGGGGGAGAAGCTTAGCTGTCTGATGGTGACCTACCCCTCCACCCACGGTGTGTATGAGGAGACCATCAAGGAGGTGTGCGACATCGTTCACCAGCACGGTGGTCAGGTCTACCTCGACGGCGCCAATATGAACGCGCAAGTCGGGTTGACGGCGCCAGGCTTTATCGGGGCGGATGTCTCTCACCTCAACCTGCACAAGACCTTCGCCATTCCTCACGGCGGTGGCGGCCCGGGTATGGGCCCCATCGGCGTGAAGAAACATCTGGCCCCGTTCGTGGCCGGTCACGCCGTGGTCAAGACCGACAAGGAGAGCCGTGACAACGGCGCAGTGTCGGCGGCACCGTTCGGCTCGGCCAGCATCCTGCCCATCAGCTGGATGTATATCGCCATGCTGGGTGATGAGGGGCTGAAGAAATCCACTCAGGTGGCCATCCTCAACGCCAACTATCTGGCCAAGAAGCTGGGTGACTCCTTTCCGGTGCTCTACTCCGGGCGCAACGGTCGGGTGGCCCACGAGTGCATCCTGGATATCCGCCCGCTCAAAGAGGCGTCCGGCATCAGCGAGATGGACGTGGCCAAGCGGCTGATGGACTACGGCTTCCACGCGCCGACCATGAGCTTCCCGGTAGCGGGCACCCTGATGGTCGAGCCGACGGAATCCGAATCCAAGCGCGAGCTGGACCGCTTCGTCGAAGCGATGACCGCCATCCGCGCCGAGATTGCCAAGGTGCAGGACGGGCAGTGGAGCCTCACCGACAACCCGCTGGTCAACGCGCCCCATACCCAGGATGACGTGATGGACGAGCAGTGGGCTCGTGGCTACAGCCGCGCCGAGGCGGTCTTCCCGTCCGAGGCGGTGCGCGCCAGCAAGTTGTGGCCATCGGTCAACCGCATCGACGACGTTTACGGCGATCGCAACCTGTTCTGTGCCTGCATCCCGACTGAGGATTACGCCAAGTAAGTGGCCTGCTGATCACGACCATTTAAGTTGGATACCGTGACATTGAAGTTGGAAACCGACCATTTAAGTTGGAAACTAAAAGGCCCTGCAATAGCAGGGCCTTTTTTATGCTTGGTTTGATAAAACGTAATTAAATTACAAATTAAGAATTTATTAGACCGTCGTTAGTAGATCAGTAGCATTCATATATCAAGGGCGCGGTATACTTTATACAAAAGTTTGCGTTATTACTCAAATTTCCCTATCGGGCTAAGCACCGGCATGGTGCCAAAGGATAATCTGGGTACCGAAGGAGGGCCAACGATAGGCACATGAAGGGGTAAAGCAACTCACCAACACATAATGGTAACAACATCAGCCATTCACAACACTAAGTATGCGATGTTCCGTCGTGGGCATTGCACCTAAACATTGAGCTAACGCAAGCATAGCTTAGATAATCTAAAAAATCCTAACTTGAAAATTCACTTCGATACCTCATTTTTGGTATAGTTGAAGAGTTCTTTGTTTTCCTCATATGTATTTCCTGAGTGTAATCATGATCGTAATTATCGACCCTTTTTTCAGTAAAGATGCCATATTGCGAACTTGTTACGGGTTTGCAGGTAATTTTAATTTCGAAATTCAAATGAAAAGTGGAATGTATTTCATTACTGTTGCGGCATTGGATACCACTCCGATAGCCAGCGACTTTGAGGCTGAATTTAAAAATGCGCTGATTGACCACGAGTTGCGGGTAGTGATTGAGGAAAAAACGAAGGTAGTGAAAGAGGCGTTGGTGTGTGCTGCGCTGCGTGAAGCATGGAGCGAACCGGTTGATGCGAAATAAATTTAAGAATAAAGCCTATTTTGCTGACAAAGATAAAGACTATACACTGTTTCCTTTTAACTTTGAACGCTTGAGTCAAGATGAAGTACTCATCGTCAATGCAGTTGGTGAATTTTCATTTATTCAGGATCGAGAATTGCAAGAATTGGTGGCTGGCGAACTGCCAACTGACACTGAGTTATATCAAGAGTTAAAACGAAAGAGTTTCTTGGCAGGTTCTGAGGATTCGTATGCACTGCGCTGTTTATCAGCCAAATACAGGCAGCGCAAATCTTTCCTCAGTGGCGGGCCGGGACTGCATATCTTTGTGATCACATTGCGTTGTGGAAATTCTTGCGAGTATTGTCAGGCGAGCCGCAAATCAGTGACATCGTCACAGCACGACATGTCACAAGAGACGGCCAGAAATGCGGTAGATCGGGTGTTCGAATCACCCAACCAGCGCATCACCATTGAGTTTCAGGGAGGTGAGCCTTTGCTCGCCTTCGATTTAATTAAATTTATCGTGGACTACGCTCACGAAAAAAACAGTGTGCATGGCAAGAGCCTCGTGTTTGTCATTGCCACTAGCCTGCAATACATTACCGATGAGATGCTGGATTTTATCAAGCTCCACAGTATTCAGATCTCAACGTCGCTGGATGGCCCAGAAGCGCTACACAACAAAAATCGGCCATCCTCATGTGGTAATAGCTATCAAAGTACCCTTGCGGGTATTCGAAAGGTGAGAGAGGCCATTGGCGATGAGGCCATCGCCGCCATGACCACCATCACCAAAGACAGTCTACCTTTTCACCAGGAGATCGTAGATGAGTATGTGAAGCATGGCTTCCATTCGATATTCTTGCGGCCGCTCAACATGTATGGCTTTGCCGTCAAAAGGGAAAGCAAGGTCAGCTATACCTCTGCCGAGTATTTCGCGTTTTATCAAAAGAGCCTGCAATACATCATCGATATCAATAAAGCAGGCTACTACCTAGATGAAGTCACGGCGTCCTTGGCACTGAACAACATGCTGACCGGACGTGCGGTGGGCTATGTGGATCTGCGCTCGCCCTGTGGCGATGGCACCGGGGTGCTGGTCTATCACTACAACAGCTATGTATACCCGTCCGATGAAGCCCGAATGCTCTATGACATGGGCGATAACAAATTCTGTTTGGGCTCAGTAGAGGCGCCCTATGTGGAGCTGATTTCGTCGGATGTGATGGGTGAGATATTGATGAGCGGGGTGGCCGAATCCCTTCCGGCTTGCGCCTATTGCGCCTATTTACCCTACTGTGGTGCCAACCCCATCCAGAACTATTCCCGTACTGGCGACTTGGGTGGACACAGGGCTAAGAATGACTTCTGCAATAAGCAGAAACCGTTGTATCGCCACTTGTTCAGCCTCCTTGAAGAGAACAAGGATGTATTCACTTCATGGGTCACAAGGGGTAAGTGAGCGATGAGCTTCAAACTGAAATTAAGAGCGGTCATTCATTATCCCTCTACAACTCGCCGCCCGTTGCGGGTAACGACAGTTGATAGCTACATCGCCACAGGAAGATCACCGGACGAGTTATGCCTGATCTACCCCGACGGGCAATATAGAGGCGAAGCCCTGCTTTCCATCAAGTGGGGGGCTATTGTCATTTATGACCATGCAACCCCGCTTTTTGACGGTCAAATCATTCACGTCACCGAGGAAGGTGAGCGCCTTGACGATGGCGACATCATTGTGACGTTAACGGATGCCGTGTATATCGCCTACAAGCAGCGCAGTGACTCCAACTCACTGTTCTTGACAGAGCGGTGCGATAACTTCTGCATCATGTGCTCGCAGCCGCCGAAAAATGTGGATGACGCGTGGCGGGTGAATGATGCACTGGACATCATTGATTTGTTGGACGATGAGCCGCGCACTTTGGGGATCAGCGGCGGTGAACCGACGACGTTAGGGGCGGATTTTTTGAAAATTCTGACCCATTGCCACCAGAAATTGCCGCAAACCCAGCTTCATATTTTGACCAATGGAAAAAACCTGAGTAATAGGGAGCTGATCGATGAGATTCAGCAGATTGGGCATGAGCGGGTGCTATGGGGTGTCCCATTGTATGGGGCAATGGCCCGCGATCACGATTACCATGTGCAGTCTCGCGGGGCATTCAATCAGACCATCAACGGCCTCTATCACCTAAAAACGATTGAACAGTCCATCGAACTGCGGATCGTCTTGACGAAAGATGTACTCAGAAATATCGAAGCGCTGTGTGAGTTTATTGTCAGAAATTTATCGTTTGTCTCTTTTGTTGCCCTTATGGGGATCGAATTTACGGGCTTTGCCAAGCAAAATTACGCTACGGTGTACTCTCCCATTGCTGAGCATTTGCCCGCGTTAAGCTCTGCCATGAATACCCTGAAAATGAATAATGTGCAGTACTGCCTTTACAATATTCCGCATTGTCACTTGCCGCTGAGTTTGCGCGATTTTGCCGCGCAAAGTATTTCCGACTGGAAAAATGGATTCCCGCAAGGTTGTGACGATTGTGCTTCGAAGGCAGTCTGCTGTGGCTTCTTTGCGTCGAACCTTGATCACAAGTCGGGTGTTTTAACTAAATCATTATGTAGTGTTGATGATGACTCTTATATTGGAGTAATAAATTTGTTATGAAAAAACTAATGTCCACGTTGCAGCGTTGGGGTGTACTGGGTCTGGGTGTGCTAAGTGGGCATGGGGTCACGGCTAGCGAAGCGCATCTCTCCGATGACGCCTTCAATCAGTTGAACTTAGACAACTTGCCCAACATGGAAGCCTCGTTGAACATGGATGTGAACAACCTCTATGCAGGCCACCGTTCACATCGCTCGCACAGTTCACATCGCTCGCACTCCAGTCATCGTTCTCACTACTCAGGCTACGGCACCTCGACCTATTCGGCCCCTGTCGCTGTGCCTTCGCGAGCATATGGCAGCAGTGTAAACAGCCTTAACCAAAGCTTGCAGGCCCCTCTCGAAGTCACTTCACCAGCCAGACGGCTGACAGCCAATGATAGCGCCATGATGGATCTGGTCATGCGGGTGCAATTAGCACTGTTCACCAAAGGCTATGATGTAGGTATTATCGATGGCAAGATTGGCCCGAAAACCCGCGCCCAGATAAAACGCTATCAGAGTGATAACAGGTTAAGTAGTACGGGAACACTGACGACCTCCTTACTCACAAGTTTGGGTATTCAAATTCAGTGAGTCATCCGGGCATTCTTAACTTAATTTAAAAAGGATTACAGATGAAAAAAATAACAATCACTCTAGCTTTCTTTGCTGCAATAATGTCTTCTAATATTTATGCATGGGAAGGTGTTGACAATGATTCTGGGAGTGACATTGAGATTGAAAGCGGTAATTTAGTAAGAGCTGGGGAGGAAATTGAATATTATGACCATGATTATGGAGAGTATCGTTCAGCGGATGTTGAGAGCGTAGAGTCTAGTGGTAGTGGTGCAGAGGTAGAAGTATATGATCATGAATCAGGTGAATATCGGACATTTGAAATGGAATGACTTCGCAGTTTCACTTGGGTAATACCTCTAATCGGTTGAGCACCGTGCCCTGACCAGCTAAGGAGGGTGCGAATAAGTGTCCTCTACAATAAAATTGAAATTTTTAGTCCTTAAAATTCAACTTGTTATAAAGGCATGGCATTGTGTTTGGTGGCTTATTCGCATCATCCCCCTGTGGGGGCGCTGTTCCCCCCATGGCCGGATCACGCTTAACCCACACCTCGTCAAAGCGTCTCGCGAGTGTATCGATTACGTCATCCTGCACGAGCTCTGCTACATTGCCGAGCACAACCACAGCGAGTCGTTTCGGCTGATGAGCCAAGTGATGCCAGGCTGGGAAAAGACAAAAGAGCGATTGGATGGGATGGCGGCTCGATTGTTGGCGTGAGTTATCTGATCGTCAGTCACTCCCACAGCCCGGCAGGTTACCCTTGCCGGGCTGTTTCTTTGGTACTGATGCCTTCTACTGATCCTCAAAGGATCCCTCTCATGGCCGAAAAGGCCATTTTTTCTGTGCAGAACAATCGATAGCCTCAGAATCATGCTCTATATCAGTTGTCCTCTTATATCTAAATTGGAATAAAAAACTTGTACTTATTATTTATAAAAATAAATATGCACTGTTGTGTGTATTTATGCGCATATAGGTAAGTTTTTGTTTTTAAAGGGGAAATATAAAAATTCAATACGTGTGGAGTTTTCACCACAGCAGCATCATCAGTTAATATTTATAAAAATAAATAAGATAAAACAACATCTTACGTTCATTCTTGTTGTTGACGATCCCCTGCCTGCTGACTAGGTTGTATGCAAGTCAGATAGGAGCGGTCATGAAACAAAAGATGGTTAAGCAGCCAATTATCACAGATGCGGAAATCGCCAAAACGGAGCGATACAACCGAGACATCCAGGCTTGGGGGTATCGGCCCTGGGTCACAGTGCGACAGTCCCATACCCATGGGCAGGGTCAGATTGTGTATAGTCACAAGACCAAACGTGAGCATCATCTGCTCAGCCGTGGTGAGCGACGCCCATTTTTTTACTTCGAACATGACCCAACGGTTATCGATATTCTGGAGCAGTACCCGCTGCCCCTGCATAAAACTCTAGAAATTGCTGCCTCTCTGAACATTGTCCATCCAGGTAATTACAAAGAGAGGGGCAATCATGGTGGTCGTATTCCAGCCAAAACCATGACTCAGGATTTTTTAGTGTTGAGGCAATCCGATAGTGGCAACGCGCGATTGACAGCGTACAGCTATAAATATTCCGATGCTCTGGATCCTGCCATCACCAATCCTCGAGTCGTTAATCGAACACGAGCAAAAGAGAAAATTGCCCTTGAATATTGGCGTGCTGAAAATATCGATTTTGTGATGGTAACTGAGAAAGATTTTGATGCTACATTTATCTACAATGTAGAGTTCTTGCGGGAGTGTTTTGATTCAAAAAATCTTCTCCAAGTTTCAGCAGATCTTTATGATCATGTAGTTTTAAAATTTAAAAATCACATGATTATGGCACCCTTATCCACACTTAGGATGTTAGCCTTGCTGGTCGCTCAAGAGATGAACATTGATGAGAGGCATGCTGTTTGCTTATTCCAACATGCAGTATATACCGGTCGTATTGATATGGATTTGACACAGCGTATTGAGTTATACCACCCTCTTCCCGCATTGCGAGGGTCTCATGAGAATTAACCAAAAAATTGTATCTAACACAAAAAATAAATCCGAGTTGCTTATTGTTGATATCTGTCTGGATAACAGGTTAATAGCTGTATCAGATTTGTTGACTGACTCACCTAAGCGCCCATTTTTTATTTCTTTGGAACATGTCGAGTCTGATATAAATTCTGCTAGGGTTTCTATTGCAGATCATGATTTTCCAGAGATATTCTATCAACCAGATTCAGCTTTTGATCCTAGATGGATTGATAAAAGAGATCAATGTCTTGCTACTATCAAACCACTGATAGTAGATCCAGATCTTAAACATCGTTATCTATATGGTGAATCAAACGGCATATTGAAACAACTCATAATTCAGTCAGGTCGTAGTAAAAAATATGTAAGCAGTTGTTTGAATCGCTATTTCAAATGTGGAGGGATGAAAAATTCACTATTGCCACGATATTACGAGTGTGGTTTGAATCATCAACTACCAACTAAAACTATTAAGTTGGACGATGGGAAAATCTGTCTGGCCTCAAAAAGAGGACGTGAAACTAATTACGGCAATCCTTATCGAGGTATTACCCAGCAGGACATTAAAAACATTGATTTATTCTCAAAGTCGATTCGCTCTGGAGAGGAAGTCGTTCTCTCTAAATTATATTTAGACTATTGTATGACCTATGCATCTGTCGAATTGAGTCCAAAAAGTGTTGGAGATGGTGAAGTATCAGAATCAGTGAAAGTATTACTTCCAAAAGATCACTTGATTTCTCCCCGTTCATTCAAACGACAATTAATGAAATGTATCGATAAACTAACATTTATCAAAAAGCGAGTTGGTAGCATTAATTATGCGCGAGATCATGCGGCTAAACCTGGTGTGGCTAAAAAAGGGCTGCGCGGACCAACTTATCGGTATGAAATAGATAGTACCATTGCCGACATTTATATTCGTGATGAATATTCACAAGATGAATTAGTGAGTATTGGACGACCTACAATATATTTGGTTGTTGATACGTATAGTACCATGATTGTTGGAATTCATGTGGGATTTGGCAATCCCTGCTGGCATGGTGCCAGTCAGGCTCTTTTTAATGCCATGAGTAATAAAATTGATTTCTGTCGGGAGTATGGCGTTGATATAAAGGAGTCTGAATGGCCCTGCCAAGAAGTATGTCGTGAGTTAACGATGGATCGGGGATCTGAAAATTCGGATAACAATATTACTGCAATATTGCAAGGCCAAATCGGCATCAAGGCCGCAAATTTAAATGCACTCCACCGTGGCGATATGAAAGGCACGGTCGAAAAAAGCTTCCATTTACTGCAAGAAATGGCAATACCACCTCATGCAGGAAAAGTGATGAAAGTGCCGAAAAAAGAGGACCAACATCCGTCTCGTAAACCATTGTATAGTTACAGCGACTTTATGAACCGCTTGATAAATACTATTCTCTTTTTGAATAATAATCGCGCTAGTATTAATTCTCAAAACTTTGAAATGTCACGAGATGGTGTTGGTTTTACTCCTCGTGATGTCTGGAATTGGGGGCTAAAGCAAGCTGTCATAGGTTCCAGAGTGTCCGCAGATAAGCTGCGTTTTGCATTATTGCCCGAGGCTGAGGCAACGGTTATGTCACAGGGCATTTATTTTAGAGGCTTGTACTATAGTTGCAATGAAATTGTTCGTAGGAACTATCTGGATAAAGCCAGGAATCTTGGTAGGTTTAAGATTAAAATTCGCTACTCAGATGTCACCACCAATTATATATGGCTTAAAGATGCGGTATTGGGCGATGTTATCCAGTTGGATATTAATGACCGGAGTGAGGCCTATAAAAATCATAATTGGGAGAATGTCATGCGACAGCAGGAAATCACTAAGGAACGTCTCGCAAATATGAAGGAGCGCGAGTTCAGTGAGCGAGTCGCACTTGTACAAAAGTTCGATAAACAGGATAAACAAATACAGGCCAGTATCAGGCGGCATATAAAAAGCAATGCCAAAAGCATTCAAGGCGGCATGAAAGATCGCAAAATGATAGATGCTGCCATGCAACGACATCGGGAGGGGCAGTCCATTGTTGCCGAATTGGTTCCTGTCGCTCAGCTAGATACAAATCCTCGACCATTATCGGCGATAGGCCAGCAAGATCTCACTGATCCAACAATATTCACAGTTCAGGAAAAGTAACCATGGCGGAACCGAAATATTTTGCACACCCCAATGTGAGTTATCGTGGTAATCCCTATATTGAGGGGTTAGGTATGCCACTCTCTTCGGCACAGTTTTATGCGAACTGTGAGATTCCTTTTCACTATGAATTAGATCTTAGCGGGGTAGATGAATCGCTACATTCATATTTTATCCGTACTGCCATTGACCAACTGGCGGCGGTTTATACATCTCCAGATGAGGCGTACCGTTTATACGACCAGATGCGACGGATGATCGAGGCCGGGTATGTTCGACGCAACCCAGTTGGGGCTGATGTACGTCGGATATTAGCTGCGATTGATCGTGATAAGGCTGAACCGTGGAAGGCTGCACATGTATTGGAACTGGAGTTGTCGGTTCAATACAGCCTGTTACTGCTGGGACTGAGTGGACGTGGAAAGTCCACGATGGTAAAGCAGATTTGCAGGCAGATCCCACAGACGATAGAGCATGGTGATTATACGGATCACCATGGCAACGAGTTTGTTATTAACAGAATACAGGTGACCTATCTGTATATCGAGGTACATGATCGCCGTGGCCAAAAGGCATTACTACTGAACTTGTTGGAATCGCTGGATGCAGTCACTGGCGAGGATTACAGTCATGCGCATCGAGGTAGATCTGTCAATGAATTGATTTCGGTGGTGCAAAAGGCGTTTATCAGCCATGGGGTTGGTTTGTTGATCCTCGACGAAGCACAGAATCTGGCCAAGTCGGCCAAGAGTGAGGTGATCAGCAACAACGAAAAAACCACCATGAAATTTCTGGAGGAATTATTCAATCGAGTTGGTATACCACTGATGTTTGTCGGGACGCTGGCCACGATGAAATTATTTGAAAGCGAGATGACGCTCACTCGCCGAGCGACCAAAAATGGTTCTATGCAATTGGTGAGTTGTGACCTCGAAAGCTCATTTTGGCACCGCTTTATTCGCCTGATCTGCCAGACTAGATTGCTGAAAAACCAGACAACCTCGGAAGACGTGTTGCGCCAGCACATTCATTATTTAAGCGCAGGTATTCCAGCTATTGCGACTAGCCTAGTGCGGGTCACGCTTTCGTATCTGACCCATTTGAAACCTCAAGATCAAGATCTCTCGATAGCTGCATTGGATCGCTGCTTTAATCGCGATTTTAGAATACTCAATCCTGCGCTGACCGCATTGCGTAATGGTGCCTATTACCAATTTGAGGATCTCTCACCGATGCTCATACTGGAATCGGTGGCGAGTGGTCATGAGGTCGCTCAGCAGGTGCAACCACAGTCTGGAACTCATCTGCTGCAAGGTGATGTTAAGCTCAGCAATAAGTCGCAGAAAATAGATGTAAAACAACAGAAAACATTGGAACAGTTATCGCCGGAATTATTGTTAGGCCAGCTTGGGTATCACCTGGATACAGGTAAGCCGAAATGATCCTGCATCGATTGGAGTTGCTACCGGGCGAACATCTGGGGGCGGTGGTAGGCCGGATGCATGTGTTGAGCACGCACGGAACGTTTACAGCAACGGCCCGGGCGTTGGGGCTGAGCAGCCCACAAATCCGCCCTCACCGTTTATGTCACCCCGACGATCCTACCCTCGATACCCAGTTTCGGGCACGAGACGTTCAACGTGCGTGGCAGGATCACTCTGTCGGCAATTATTTAGCCCCCTTCCTGACTCCGCACGAGCAAGGGAGCGTGGTGGCAGCGTTGGCGGGTCATACGCCGCTCCGGCTGAGGGTGACCGGCCAACATAATATACAGCACCGACACTGGCGCTGGTGCGCAGGCTGTATCGCAGAAGATCACGAGATCCATGGCATGCCGTATTACCACCGGGATCATCAGTTGCCAGGGGTGTTTCATTGTCATCGACATCAACTCGGCTTGTCCGGGTGCTGCGCAGGCTGTGGTTTTACCGCCACGCTGTTGTCGGAACAACCCATCCCTCCCTACGATAACCTCTGCTCACAGTGCGGCCACTGGGTGGGGGGATATGATGGTCATTTTACCGAGCCGATGCGCGAGATCGAGTTAGCGTCGCTGGTATTGGCCCATTCCGCCAGCGCACTTACCCTACGCTCGCTGACCCAGTTGGTGAGTGATTCGATGGGGATATCGGGCGAGGCGATGCGCACGGTCAAGAGTATTAAAGCGATCAATATGTGGTTCAAGCAGATGGATGCGCAGAGCGATCCCCAGACATTGGCTGCGTATTTCATCAACTCTGGACGGATCGGTCAGGGCTGGCAGTTACCCCCCCAACTGCGTAATGCACGGGGCTATCATGAGCAGTCAGCCCGAGATCCGTTGCATCCTCTGGCCCACCTTCTGCTATTGCAGCATGCAGGTATCGATCTGGTAGGGCTCCTGGGATCTGAGGGGTGAGCGGTGTTGACCTCAGTGAGCCCAACCTATATTCCTGGCGAATCAGCCTACAGCTGGGTTAGCCAGTGTTTCGTACATTCTGCCTACAGTGACCGAAACCGCTTCTGTGAACGATTGTTCCATCGTCCTGCCATTCGGTTGCATCCGGTATTGCCAGGCCATATTGAGGTTACTGCCCAGGCTGCTGGAGTGGATCCGCAATACCTGCTGCACTATGGCACGGGCTTCCCGCTCTATGCCTTCGCGCTGGACGAGCAATCCCAAGTCCACGCCCTAGCGGCCGCCATGCTGGGTGAGGGGAGGGGGATCATCGCCCTGTCAGGGCAGGCCGCCAGCAAACTACATTTTGGCGGTGTCTGCCTTAAATGGTGTCCCGCCTGCCTGCGGGGGGATGAACAGGTCGTGGGTTGCGGCTACTGGCATACGGCGCACCAACTGTACGGGGTCACCGCCTGTGAAACGCACCAGCTGCGTCTGCATACCCTGGTGGCCGGTGCAGGCGGCATCGACCGCCGATTGTTCCTGCCGGATCCCGCGATACCCTGTGAACCATCACGACCATCCGCACATGAAATCTATCTCTCTGCATATATCACCGCTCTGCATCGGCATCTGTGCGTCCAGTCACCAACGGAGTCGCTAGCGGAGCTGTACCAGCGATGGCTCGGGCAACAGGGCTATCTGACGGCCCGAGGCCATCTGCGCAGCCAGGCCCTGTTGCAGGCCATGACGGAGTTCTGGCAGGGGTTGTTTGCCGATATAACGCCGATAGTGCCGCCGGGACTGGCCAACTATCGATACGTCTCGGGGCTGGTGCACGGTGACCGCAGTCACCACTACCTGAAACATGTGATGCTGATGGCGTTTGTGAGTCGCAGCCCAGCGGAGTTCTTCTCCATCGAGGCGCAGCAGGTGTTGCCTGTGCCGCCAGCGCGTGACGCGCAAGCCGCCGAGCGAGCAGTGCTAAGGTGGTTGGCAGAGCCGCTCTCCATGCGCCAGATCGCCCGCCACACCGGTTACAGTGTCGGTTATATCAAGCAACTCGCGTTGCGACACAACCACCCCGTCGAACACCGAATCCAGCGCATCACTGCGGCAGTGGCGCAGGGGATATGGCGGCAGGCGTTCATGGGGGTAAGCCGACAGCAGATCGCCCATTGCCATGGCGTCTCAGTCGGTGCGGTCGAAGCCATCATTCAGAGCCATCAGGGGTTGTCTGATTGGCGGCGGCATTTGGGCAGAGTGCGCAAGCTGCGTGAGCACCGCGATACATTGACGACATATCTGGCACAGCATGTCCATGCCAGTCGCGGTGTCATCGAGCAGGCGTGCCGAACGGCATTCAGCTGGCTCTATCAGCATGATCGCGTCTGGCTGTATCAGCAGTTGCCCGCTCCCAAACGGGCTGTTCACCATCCCAGCGTGGATTGGGCACAACGGGATCTGGAACTGGCTGCACGACTTGGGCAGCTGGCCGCACAGGCAAGATCATTGTCAGCCCTGGAGCGTGCGCTTGGCAAACCGGATTGGCTCAGGAAATACAAAGCTAGATTACCGCTCAGCTATGCGCTGGCTGTGCGACTTGTCGCTGCTTACGCAGCCCAGCATGCCAAACCCTGATGGTTGCCGTCGATATAGGCACGGCTGTCAGGGGTCAACACGAGGAGTATTGCCATGAAAGTCGAAGCCATCGTCCCCACCACGCAGGTCGTCGATATTCTCTGCGATGTCTGTGGCAGTAGCACGACAACCACCATTGGTACGCAGGAGTTCGGCACGCTGGCAGCGCGCTGGGGGTATGGTTCGCAGCACGATGGTGCGCAATATCAGGTGCATCTTTGCGAAACCTGTTTTTTCGAAGCGTTGGCAAACCTGAGGCAGGCTCATCGGTTGCAAAACCTGTTCGCGGAAGACTATCAACCCGCCGATCCGGACCACTTTGGGCGAGTTGAAGGAAATCAGGAGCTTATCTAACGATGAAGCGATTGAGACCCGTCGGCTCACGCAGGAGCGTGCCAGCCTGCGCCCAACGGCAATCAGACAACAGATACTCTCGTGTTGCATGGGAATAATTGCATTCTGCCCGTCACAGCAGGTTGTCCAAGAACCTAATTTATCCTGCGCTATGAAAGGAGCCGTGGTATGAAAGTTACACCAGAGGGGTGGGTGGTATTGCGTATCCCACCAGATGAAAAGGAGGAGCGAGTTGGCGTATTCAAAATATTTGCATCTTGGCGACAAGATGACAGATGGCGACTTTCCAGCGGAACTGGAACCCTATCAACGATAGCAAGACAGGGTGACTTTCTAGTATGGAAACAGTCATCTGGTAATGATTACTGGCTGCCATTTGATGGGGAAAATGGCATGACTTTTTATACCTGCGGGGTCCTTGAGAACATGTTAAATGCGCTTGAACTAGATCAAGGCGAGGTCATCATTCATCTCCTCAGGGATGGGCAGTTTGACTACGAAGAGCTTCGTCACCTTGAGTTTTGATTGCGTCAAAATAGCTTCGGAAATACTGGCCATTCATGTTAATGGATTCGTTTGGGCTTAAGCGGGCGATTCGACACGCTGCAAGCGGTTGAAAGGGGTCGTTCTGGTATAAACGATGACATGTACGGGTGAATCAATAAGGGACGCCGTGTTCAATTCCTCCTGCAAGGTCGATAACCGCCTGAGCGCCCATCGGTGAGGTGAGCACCTCAGCGGGCCTTTCACCCCCAAATCCCCAGGCTGGTCGAGTGAGCCATCGTAATGACTTGGTAATATCGCCGTTGTACAGGGATATGACAGCCTCCAGCGCTAGTACAACCCAGTAGAGGCGATCTCCCTGAGCGGGAGATAGGTGAACTCCCCGCCTGATTTGGCGACTCAACTCATCACGGTGAATGCCGATCATCGCACAAACAGTACGAGTGTCCGACCCTAGCAGGGCAACCAACTTGATGACGACCTCAGGGGAGACTCCGGCAACAATGTGCTGATGAGCCGCCAGCCTATTGCGAGGCATATCGAGGGATGCAAGAACATCGGTCACAGATGAACTGCTAGCGGTGAGAGCGTGGTTAGCACGATTCATGTAGCCAGTTGTCTCCATATGGGCTCTGTTGATGATGGTCGTGAACGTTGTCGGGCCCAATGTAATCCATCACTCAAGAGTTCATTGGGATCTCACCTAGTTTGGCGCACTTCGTTGGCCGTCGACGAAAGCGTTGGCGCTTTTGTGACGAATCAGGACCTGATTTGGCGATGAGCCGATTAGTGACGTTAATCGGCTCATTATCTAGGCCTTTTTGAGCCGATTAGGTTCTGGCATCGGCAACGCAGGCGTGTGTCAACCGGTGAGAGGTGTCATCTGATGACGAAAGCTTTCGCTCAGTCTCCGCTTTGCCGTCTGGCATCTCGCCCGAGCAGGGCTATCAACTGGCGTTCGCGTCTGCCGGTAGCGGGTGGGTCATTGAGTTAAACCGATCAAAATACCCGCTTGATGGCTTTTCTTGGAGTAAATCAGAGTGGCCTCCTCGCTGAGTCAAACTCACCAGCGATTTGTCATAAACTTTCACGCTAATCAGGCCCAGACTAGCTTCGGCTGAGGGTGTAAAACTGGCGCTAATTTACTATTTGGCTGCGAAGTGACCATTTTGCTAAGCAAACACTGCAATTAAACATAATGGGCATTATGCGCTGACAGATTGGCATGGTGGCTTGCAATTGTGGAGGACAGTTCTTTATTCTGTTTACCATACTTTCAGTATGGCGACAGTCGTTATGGAGTAGCGTTAATACTACTCAAATAATATGGCTTGCATTGTAGGTTCTCGTAGTAGTCCAATGTGTTACATTCACAATTTCTGATGCTGTGCAACGGTCGGTTTCACGTCTAGGAATTGGGGGCATTCAGTTACCATTACCATTTAAAGAAATGGCTGTGAATTGCTCTGATTTTTCGGGTGGACTGCCCTGCCGGGATAGAAAAACCTCAGTATAGTCAGTGCAACTACATACAATCCGCATCCAACTATCCACACCCAACCATTCCAAGATTCGTGGGTTGCACTATACAAAAATGCAAAAATAAGTGGACCGATTACACCCGTGAGGTGTGTCAAACTGGTCAGCAACCCTTGCAATTGTCCCTGTGCTACCTGACCGACACGAACAGATATAATTCCCTGCAAAGCGGGAAGAGTTATGCCACCACAAGCGAGTAACAGCACAACTGGCCAAACCATCCAGCTTTGCGTAATGACTGCCAATAAAAGTAGGCCACAGCCATCAGCCAAGATGCCAACCACGATAGCTCTCTGTTCTCCCAAATGTTTAGCGATAAAACCAGCAGCAAGTCCTTGAAACAGAGCGTGTGTAAGCCCAAACACAGCCAATGAAACACCGACCATTACGCCATCCCATGCGAAGCGCTCTTCTCCGAATAAAACCCATAATGTTGCAGGGATTTGGCCAATCAATTGAATGATGAAAAAGACAACTAGCAATCCCGATAATGGGGAGATCATCTCGCGTATGGAGGATGTGGTTTCATTGATTGTTTCATTCTTTATCTCGTCACTAACCTGATTAGCATTATGGGTCTCATGTAAAATGAATAGGGAGACCAGAAATGCCAGCCCGTTAATGGCAGCAGCGAACATAAACGGTGCCTGTACCGAAAGTTGACCTGCAAAACCACCAATGACTGGTCCAGCAATCATACCGCCACCAAAACAGGCACCCATCATACCAAACCAATGTGTCCTGGATTCCTCAGGTGTGACATCGGCAATTGTTGAGGCTGCAACAGCTCCAGTCGCACCGGTAATACCAGCAATTAAGCGTCCCAGATACAACACCCACACTACGCTGGCTGTTGCCATTAATGCGTAGTCCAGTGTTGCACCTAAAAGTGAAAGTAATAATACAGGGCGACGACCTATGCGATCTGACCAGCGGCCGAGAAGAGGGGCAAAAATCACTTGCATCATTGCATACAGCGCCAATAAAACACCGTAGTTCTCCGCAACATTAGCCTTTCCAACAAACTCCCGTAATAACGCCGGTAAGACAGGCATAATTATGCCAATCCCTATGGCATCTAAAAAAATGATGACCAGTGCCATCATCACAGTGCGGTTCATAGTTAACGCTCTCTATCGGTGATAGGGTTTGAAAAGTAACTCTATCAGTGATAGATTGTCAACAGCGAAAGGAGATAGTGATGGCACGACTAAGCTTGGACGACGTAATTTCAATGGCGCTCACCCTGCTGGACAGAGAAGGGCTAGAGGGCCTGACTACGCGTAAGCTGGCGCAGTCCCTCAAAATTGAGCAACCGACTCTGTATTGGCACGTGCGCAACAAGCAGACCCTTATGAACATGCTTTCAGAGGCAATACTGGCGAAGCATCACACCCGTTCAGTACCGTTACCGACTGAGAGTTGGCAGCAGTTTCTCCAGGAAAATGCTCTGAGTTTCCGTAAAGCATTATTGGTCCATCGTGATGGAGCCCGATTGCACATAGGGACCTCTCCTACGCCCCCCCAGTTTGAACAAGCAGAGGCGCAACTACGCTGTCTATGCGATGCAGGGTTTTCGGTCGAGGAGGCTCTTTTCATTCTGCAATCTATCAGCCATTTTACGCTGGGTGCAGTATTGGAAGAGCAAGCCACAAACCCGACAGAATACAATACAGTGATGGACGCTGTGCCACCATTATTACAGGAGGCATTTAATGTTCAGACGAGAACCACTGCTGAAACGGCCTTCCATTTCGGGCTGAAATCATTAATAGTTGGATTCTCTGCACAATTAGATGAAAAATATATGTCCATCCAGGGTAATAATAAATGATGCTGTCTATGGGGCAGTGCTAACGGTAGTAATTTTAAATCTATCGCCAGTGATTTTTATTTTTCACGCGACAAGTATTCTTGAAAATGTGTATGTGCATAGCCTTTGATAAATTAGGGAGATCCGAACAAAAGGGGGATTTCTTTGCGGGTCTGGCGGTGTTTGCCATTGAACTCGTAGTCAGCGAAGGTCAGTTGATGGCTCACGTTGGTTCTCATCCATGGTACTAAGAAAATCTGATGATCTCGTGTCAAGGATTTGTTCGCACCCTCCCCATCACGTCAAATAGAGCCTGTTTTCCAACTTAAATGTCCTGTTTGCTCACGGAGCAGATGTAGTATTACTTTTGAGTTTCCAACTTAAATGTCACATTTGGTATCGTTAACTCATTGAATACTTTGATCTGCCAGTTTCCAACTTAAATGGTTGTGATCACCTGCTGATCACTGACATTCAAGTTGGAAACCGACAATTAAGTTGGAAACTGAAAGACCCTGCACCGCAGGGTCTTTCTATTTGTGAGGTACATCGCTGCTTGTTCATTGTGCCATATAAGTGGCTTGGTTAGGGAAAGTGCAAACAAGTCCCTATTGTTAAGGCCTAATGGGCGATTCCGATACACCCGCAAGCTAAAGGCGGTTATAGCATATGAGAAGCTCAAATCTGTATCCGTGCCAAGCGCCAAGGTAGATCTGCCGTTCCAGCTCATTGAATAGAATCAACTGAGGGCGATTCACTCAGCTTTTACGGTGCCAAAATAGCGTTCTCCTATGTTACAATTGCGCGCTATTTTTGACTGAAGATTGACTGGGCATGTTGGATCAGATTCGTATCGTTTTGGTAAACACCTCTCATACCGGCAACATGGGGTCTGCGGCGCGTGCCATGAAGACCATGGGGTTGACCCAACTGGTATTGGTTGATCCGCAAGCCTTGCCGGATGACAATGCCTTCGCCCTGGCGGCAGGAGCCAGCGATGTCCTTGCCAATGCCCGTATCGTCCCGACGCTGGATGACGCGATCGCCGATTGTGGTCTGGTGATTGGCACCAGCGCTCGCTCCCGTACCCTGAGCTGGCCGATGCTTGACCCCCGTGAAGCCGGCGAGAAGGCTGTGGTTGAGGGGATGCAACACCCGGTCGCGCTGGTGTTTGGCCGTGAACGCACCGGTCTCACCAATGACGAGCTGCAAAAGTGCCACTACCACGTGGCCATTCCGGCCAATCCCGATTACAGCTCCCTCAATCTGGCCATGGCGGTGCAGACCCTCTGTTACGAAGTGCGGATGCGCTGGCTGCAGGGGCAGGCCGCCGAGCCTGAAGATGAGATGGCCTATCCGAGTGCTGCCCAGCTGGAAGGGTTCTATCAGCATCTGGAACAAACCCTGATGAAGACCGGTTTTATTGCCGATGACCATCCGGGTTATGTGATGAGCAAGCTGCGTCGCTTGTTCAATCGGGCACGGCCGGAAGCGGCAGAGCTCAACATTCTGCGCGGGATTTTGACCTCGGTGAACAAAGCGCGCGTACCGGATTAATCCGACTGATTTACTCAACCATATACTTGACTGATTTGGTCGGGTATGTGACCATGTGCCCCATTAAATTGCTTCGCAAGACGGTAAGGCACATGAGACTGACTTCAAAAGGACGTTACGCTGTAACCGCCATGCTCGACGTGGCGCTGCATGCTGAGCAGGGGCCCGTCCCCCTTGCCGATATTTCCGAGCGCCAGGGCATTTCGTTGTCCTATCTCGAGCAGCTCTTTGCCCGCCTGCGCAAACATGGTCTGGTGAGCAGCGTGCGTGGCCCGGGCGGTGGTTATCGCCTAGGTTTGGCCCCTGACGAAATCTCGGTCGGTCAGGTGATCACCGCGGTCGATGAGTCGGTCGATGCCACCAAGTGTCTCGGCAAGGGCGGCTGCCACGGCGGTACCCAGTGCCTGACGCACTCCCTGTGGCGTGATCTGAGCGAGCGGATCTCCAGCTTCCTCGGGGATATCACTCTGGCCGAGCTGGTGCGCCAGGCCGATGTGCGCCGGATTGCCGGCAAGCAAGATGAACAAATGAAGACCGTGTTGTCCCTGGTTGAACGGGCAGAACACGGCGATGTGAGCTTGAAAGTCCAACTATAAACGTGCTTTCCACAGCGGGATTCTGTATGACCCGGACTGTGACGGAGAAAAACATGAAACTGCCTATTTACCTTGATTATTCGGCAACCTGTCCGGTGGACCCGCGTGTCGCAGAAAAAATGATGCAGTGTCTCACCATGGATGGCCTGTTCGGCAATCCGGCTTCCCGTTCTCACCGTTTTGGCTGGCAAGCCGAAGAGGCGGTGGATCTGGCCCGTAATCAAGTGGCAGAGCTGATTGGTGCCGATCCCCGCGAGATCGTCTTCACCTCCGGTGCGACCGAATCCAATAACCTGGCCATCAAGGGTGTTGCCCACTTCTATGCCAGCAAGGGCAAGCACCTCATCACCTCCAAGACCGAGCATAAAGCGGTACTCGATACCTGCCGTCAGCTGGAGCGTGAAGGGTTCGAGGTGACCTACCTCGAGCCGATGCCCAACGGTCTGTTTACCCTCGAGATGATCGAGAATGCCATGCGTGATGACACCATTTTGGTGAGCCTGATGCATGTGAACAACGAAATTGGCGTGATCCAGAATATCAAGGGGCTGGGCGAACTGTGCCGCTCCCGCAAGATCCTGCTGCACGTGGATGCCGCCCAGAGCGTTGGCAAGGTAGAGATCGACGTTGAAGCGATGAAGATTGACCTGCTCTCTCTTTCCGCCCACAAAATTTATGGTCCGAAAGGGATTGGTGCGCTCTACGTGCGTCGCAAACCGCGCGTGCGTATCGAAGCCCAGATGCACGGTGGTGGTCACGAGCGCGGCATGCGTTCCGGCACACTGCCGACTCACCAGATCGTCGGTATGGGCGAAGCCTTCCGCATCGCCAAGGAAGAGATGGTCAGCGAAGGCGAGCGTGTCATGGCACTGCGTCAGCGTCTGTGGGATGGCCTGAAAGATATCGAAGCCGTTTACCTCAACGGTGATCTGGAACATCGCGTCTGCGGCAATCTCAACGTCAGCTTTGCCTATGTGGAAGGGGAGTCCCTCATCATGGCGCTGAAAGATTTGGCGGTCTCTTCCGGCTCGGCCTGTACCTCTGCCAGCCTGGAACCCTCCTATGTGCTGCGCGCACTGGGTCTGAACGACGAGTTGGCACACAGCTCCATCCGTTTCAGCATCGGTCGCTTTACCACCGAGGAAGAGATTGACTACGCGGTCAAGCTTATTCGTGACTCCATCGGTCGTCTGCGCGAGATGTCCCCCCTGTGGGAGATGTACAAAGACGGCGTCGATCTGAACACGGTCGAATGGGCTCATCACTGATCCACCGGGTCAGTGAGCAACAGAATTAGCAGGAGTGAGATATGGCTTACAGTGAAAAAGTAATCGACCACTACGAGAATCCTCGCAACGTCGGTGGTTTCGACAAGAATGATCCCAGCATCGCGACCGGCATGGTCGGTGCGCCTGCTTGTGGCGACGTGATGAAGCTGCAACTGAAGATCAGCGACGAAGGCATCATCGAAGATGCCAAGTTCAAGACCTACGGCTGCGGTTCTGCCATCGCCTCCAGCTCCCTGGTGACCGAATGGGTCAAGGGCAAGACCCTGGACGAAGCGGCTGGCATCAAGAACACCGATATCGCCGAAGAGCTGGCCCTGCCACCGGTGAAGATCCACTGCTCCATTCTGGCCGAGGACGCCATCAAGGCCGCCATCGCCGATTACAAGCAGAAGAAAGGTCTCTAAGCGTCGGAGAGCAGTATGGCTATTACCATGACAGATGCCGCCGCGGCACGGGTTTCCTCTTTTCTGGCTAACCGGGGCAAGGGCATTGGCCTGCGCCTCGGTGTCAAGACCACCGGCTGCTCCGGTCTGGCCTACGTGCTTGAGTTCGTTGATGAACTGACCGATGAAGATCAGGTGTTCGAGCAGCAGGGCGTCAAGATTATTGTTGATGCCAAGAGCCTGATCCATCTGGATGGCACCGAGCTGGATTTCGTCAAGGAGGGCCTCAACGAGGGCTTCCAGTTCAACAACCCCAACGCCAAAGGCGAGTGTGGTTGCGGCGAAAGCTTCAGTGTCTGAGCTGTTTGACGTCAATGATCTTTCGTCTGTGGTTGAGCGGGTCGCCCATGACCCGTTCAACCACATCTCATTTACCAAGGGTGAGTGAGGTTGTGGCGAACGTTTCCAAGAGGTTTGCATGAATCATTTCGAGCTGTTTGGGCTGGTTGAAGGCTTCGAGCTCGATACCCGTCAGTTGGCTGATACCTACCGCCAGCTGCAAACCCAATTCCATCCTGATCGTTTTGCCACCGCCCCCGAGCGGGAGCAGCTGGCTGCGGTGCAACGTGCCGCCCAGATCAACGAAGCATTCACTACTCTCAAGGCGCCGCTGCGCCGTGCCGAATATCTGCTCTCCCTGCGTGGCACCGATATCCGTGGTGAACAGCAGACCCTGCAAGATACCGCGTTTCTGATGCAGCAGCTGGAGTGGCGCGAGCGTCTGGCCGATCTGAAAGATGACGCCGACCCTGAGCGCGCCATCAAGGATTTTCGCAGCGAGATCAGGCATGATCACCAGATGTTGATGCAGCAGCTGACCGAGTCTCTTGCCGCCGGTAAAGATCTCGTTGCCGCTGATTGCGTTCGCAAACTCAAGTTTGTCGACAAGCTCCTCGAAGAGCTGGAACGATTCGAAGACTCGCTTCTCGAGTCTTGATCCTTTAACGCTGGAAGTTTCATTACCCATGGCATTACTGCAAATCGCCGAACCCGGCCAGAGCGCTGTTCCTCATCAGCACAAACGTGCCGTCGGCATCGATCTCGGCACCACCAACTCTCTCGTCGCTGCGGTTCGCAGCGGTCACGCCGATACCCTTTGCGATGAGCAAGGGCGCGACCTGCTCCCGTCAGTGGTGCACTATCAAAGCGACGCTATTCGAGTCGGGATTGATGCCAAGCGTGAAGCGGCACTCGATCCTCACAACACCATCGTCTCGGTCAAACGGATGATGGGCAAGGCGCTGGCCGATATCGATACCCGCCAGCAGCCTTACCAGTTTGTTGCCGCCGACAATGGCATGCCGCAACTGCAAACCCGTCAGGGGCTGGTCAATCCGGTGCAGGTCTCGGCCGAAATTCTCAAAAAGCTGGCCGAGCGTGGCGCCGCATCGCTGGGTGGCGAGCTCGACGGCGTGGTCATTACCGTGCCCGCCTATTTCGATGATGCCCAGCGTCAGGGCACCAAGGACGCGGCCCGTCTGGCCGGTTTGCACGTGCTGCGGCTGCTCAACGAGCCGACCGCGGCCGCGATTGCCTATGGCCTCGACTCCGGTCAGGAAGGGGTGATTGCGGTTTACGATCTGGGGGGCGGTACCTTCGATATCTCCATTCTGCGTCTGCACCGCGGCGTGTTTGAAGTGATGGCGACCGGCGGCGATTCCGCCCTCGGCGGTGATGATTTCGATCACCTGCTGGCGGACTGGATCAAAGAACAAGCCGGTTTGACCGGCGAGCTGGATGCCCA
The DNA here is from genome assembly GCF_001921245.1 of Aeromonas sp. YN13HZO-058. Taxonomy (NCBI): domain Bacteria; kingdom Pseudomonadati; phylum Pseudomonadota; class Gammaproteobacteria; order Aeromonadales; family Aeromonadaceae; genus Aeromonas; species Aeromonas sp. YN13HZO-058. Next base: position 118,539 of record NZ_MQSY01000028.1, read on the forward strand.
TCTGCAGCGCGAGCTGCTGGATGTGGCCGCTGCCGTCAAACACGGTCTGACCGATGCCGAGCAGGTGGCTTGCACCTTTGCGGGCTGGCAGGGTTCAGTGAGCCGCAACCAGTTTGATGAGCTCATCACCCCGCTGGTGAAACGGACCTTGCTGGCCTGCCGCCGCGCCCTGCGCGATGCGGGCCTCGAGCAGGTGGAAGTGCTGGAAGTGGTGATGGTCGGTGGCTCCACCCGGGTGCCGCTGGTGCGCGAACTGGTGGGCGAGTTCTTCCAGCGCACGCCGCTGACCAGTATCGACCCGGACAAGGTGGTCGCCATCGGCGCCGCCATCCAGGCTGACATTCTGGTGGGCAACAAGCCCGATGCCGAGATGCTGTTGCTGGACGTTATCCCCCTGTCGCTGGGTCTGGAGACCATGGGGGGCCTCGCCGAGAAGGTGATCCCGCGCAACACCACCATTCCGGTGGCCCGCGCCCAGGAGTTCACCACCTTCAAGGATGGTCAGACCGCCATGGCCATTCACGTGGTGCAGGGCGAGCGCGAGCTGGTGGCCGATTGCCGCTCCCTGGCCCGCTTTACCCTGACCGGTATTCCGCCGATGGCAGCCGGCGCCGCCCATATTCGGGTCACCTTCCAGGTGGATGCGGATGGTCTGCTCTCGGTTAGCGCCATGGAGAAATCCTCCGGCGTGCAGGCCGAGATCCAGGTCAAGCCCTCTTACGGGCTGGCGGAGCAGGATATCCTCAACATGCTGAGTGCCTCCATCGAGAACGCCCAGCAGGATATGGATGCCCGCATGCTGGCCGAGCAGCAGGTTGAAGCCGACCGGGTGGTCGAGAGTCTCAATGCGGCGCTGGCCGCCGATGGCGATGCCCTATTGAACGCAGCCGAGCGAGCCGAGATTGATGCCGCCATCGCCCATCTGCTGACTATGCGCAACGCAGGCTCAACCAATCAAATCAAAGAAGCCATTGAGGCGGCAGATGCTGTCAGTGGCGAGTTTGCAGCCCGCCGAATGGATGCCTCCATTCGCAAGGTGCTGACCGGACAAAACGTCAACAAGGTGTAATATGCCAAAACTGATCATTCTTCCTCATCCCGTACTCTGTCCGGATGGCGCCGCCCTCGAGGGGCAAAGTGGCGAGACCATTCTGGATGTGGCGCTGCGCAACGGTATCGAGATCGAGCACGCCTGCGAGAAATCCTGTGCCTGCACTACCTGCCATTGTGTGGTGCGCGAGGGCTTTGACTCTCTCGAGCCAAGCGACGAGCTGGAAGACGATATGCTGGACAAGGCGTGGGGACTGGAGCCGGAATCGCGCCTCAGCTGCCAGGCAAAACTGGCGGAAGAGGATCTGGTGGTGGAACTGCCCAAGTACACCCTGAACCTTGCCTCTGAACGCCATTAATTACACATGAGTGAATTGCACGTGCAGCATCCTGTGGTGCTTCGGTGATATGGTGGAAGGCCGTGACCCTCGGGGGCACGGCCTTTTTTGTATTCGTTATTCTCTCTTTGCCAATAAGCTCTTTCCCATAAAGAGTGCTTATACATAGTGCCAGTAAAAAGGAAGCAAACACGATGGCTGACATGATGAAGGTAGCGTTATCCACCCAGGCTGCGGCCGCCCATTGGGGCGAGGGCGCCCAGCTCAGTTTCAATGGCGACGAGGCACTGATCCATCTCGGTGCCGCCGGTCAGGAGAAGGATGTTCTGCGCACCGTTCAGCGCGCCGCCCGTCGCCTCGAATCGAGCGGGATCAAGCGGGTGACGCTGGCCGGTGAGGAGTGGGATCTGGAGCGGCGCTATGCGTTCGCCCAGGGGTTCTACGCCGCCAAGGGGACGCGTGAACTGGATTTCGGCCAGCAGAGCGACGCGGATGCCCGCGAACTGGATGCACTGCTCAAGGCGGCCCGCTGGGTGCGTGACATCACTAATGGCTGTCCGGAAGAGATCTACCCCATGAGTCTGGCGGAATCGGCCCTGTTGCTGATCCGTGGTCTGGCCGGGGATCAGGTGACTGCCCGCATCACCGCCGGTGAAGCGCTGCGCGAGTCGGGCCATATCGGGATCTGGTCGGTCGGCCGTGGCAGCGAGCGCGAGCCGGTGCTGCTTGAGCTCGACTACAACCCGACCGGGGATCGCCATGCCCCCGTGGTGGCGGCGCTGGTGGGCAAGGGGATCACTTTCGACTCCGGTGGCTACTCCATGAAGTCCTCTGACAACATGCTGCCGATGAAGTCCGACATGGGCGGCGCTGCCATGGTCACCGGTGCACTGGCGCTGGCTATCAGCCGTGGTTTGAACCAGCGGGTGAAGCTTATTCTCTGCTGCGCCGAGAACCTGGTCTCCGGCCACGCCTTCAAGCTGGGTGACATCCTCACCTACAAGAACGGGGTTTCAGTCGAGATCCAGAATACCGATGCGGAAGGGCGTCTGGTGCTGGCTGATGGCCTGATGGCAGCCTCCGACAGTGGCGCGACTTATATCCTTGACGCAGCCACCCTGACTGGCGCCGCCAAGATGGCGCTGGGGCGCGATTACAATGCGGTGTTTGCCCTCGATGAGACCGAACAGCAGCGTGCGCTGGCCGCCGCCAAGGTGGAAAACGAACCGGCGTGGGCGCTGCCGCTGGAGCCCTGGCATGCCAGCCAGCTCACCTCGGCCTTTGCCGATCTGGGCAACGTTGCTTCAGCAGAAGGCACGGCCGGTGCCACCACGGCTGCCGCCTTCCTCTCCCGCTTCGTGCGCGATGAGGGCAAGGGCTGGGTACACCTGGATCTGGCAGCCTCCTATCAAAAATCGGGCAACGATCTGTGGGCAACCGGCGCCAAGGGCCACGGCCTGCGCACCATCGCACGCTGGCTGCAGGAGGTAACCGCATGAATGTCTGGTTAAGTCGTGAATTTGCACCGGCCGAGTGGGGGGAGGGGGCGCTGCTTTCTCACCGCGCCGACGGCATGGTGATCCATCTGGTGACGGCCAATCCGCTGCTCGATATTCAGCAGGCGGCGCGTCGCCTCTGCCAGCAAGGGATCCAGAAAGTGACGCTGGCTGGCCACTGGGAGCGTGAGCAACAGTGGGCCTTTGCCCAGGGTCTGCAAACCCCCAAGGCGGAGGTGCAACTGCAGTGGGCCATGTCATCGGAAGAGGACAGAGAGGAGCTGGAAGCGTGTTGGCTCTGTGGCCGCTGGGTGCGCGAGATGACCAATGCCACCCCGGAGCAGCTGGGCCCGCTGGAGCTGGCAGTGGAAGCCGCCTCCTTTATTACCGAGCTGGCGCCGGACAAGGTGAGCCATCGCATTTTGAAAGGCGAAGCGCTGCAACAGGCCGGTTGGGTTGGCCTTTACCAAGTGGGTCGCGGCAGTGCGCGCGAACCGGTATTGCTGGAGCTCGACTTCAATCCGGGGCGTGACCCCAAGGCGCCGGTGGCGGCAGCGCTGGTGGGCAAGGGGATCACCTTTGACTCCGGCGGTTACTCCATGAAGAGCTCCGAGGGGATGCTCACCATGAAGTGCGACATGGGGGGCGCGGCGATTGTGACCGGCGCGCTGGCGCTGGCCATGCTGCGCGGGCTCGACAAGCGGGTGAAGCTGATCCTCTGCTGCGCCGAGAACCTGGTCTCCGGTCATGCCTACAAGCTGGGGGATATCCTCACTTACAAGAACGGCACCACGGTCGAGATTGTGAATACCGACGCCGAGGGGCGGCTGGTGCTGGCCGATGGCTTGCAATTGGCGAGCGACAGTGGCGCACCGCTGATCATCGATGCTGCCACCCTGACCGGCGCCGCCGTGATGGCGCTGGGGGGGCGCTACAATGCCCTGTTTGGCCTCGACAAGGGGTTGGTGAGCCGAGCCATGACCTATGCCGATGCAGAGCAGGAGCCGGCCTGGCCGCTGCCGCTGGAGCCCTGGCACCGCCAGCAGTGCCCCTCCCATTACGCCGACACGGCCAACAGCCGTCCGGTGAAAGGGGGCGGGCCGGGTGGCGCCTCCAACGCGGCGGGCTTCCTCTCCCGTTTCGTTGCCAACGAAGGGATGGGGTGGCTGCATATCGATCTGGCAGCCTGCTTCAGTGACAACGGCGATGCTCTCTGGGCGCCGGGGGCCAATACCCTGGGGATGCGCACCATAGCGCGGGCCCTGCTGGCGGAAGCCAAATAGGCGAGACAAGGCACCTTCGGGTGCCTTCTTTCATGCTGTTCGAATAGTGAGCAAAAGATGGGGTTTTGGCGGCTTAAGGTCACTATCGTGCGCAAGCGCACATATTTTCCGGCTCTGCTCGGTCAAGATGAGCGTGGATGTTGATTGCAAGGGAGTGATGTTTAATAAAAAGTTGCTTGTTTGTGTGTTTTTCCGGGTTTTGTTTACGTATAATCGCCAGCGAACATGGATTCTAACAATAAATCTCTGTAGTTAAGGAAAGATATCAATGGCCATCGAACGTACCTTCTCTATCGTCAAACCGGATGCTGTCAGCAAGAACCTGATCGGCGAGATCTACCACCGCATGGAAAGCGCTGGCCTGACCATCGTTGCTGCCAAAATGCTGCGTCTGACCAGCGAACAGGCCGCCGGCTTCTACGCCGAACATCAAGGCCGTCCTTTCTATGATGCGCTGGTGACCTTTATGACCTCCGGTCCGGTCATGGTGCAGGTGCTGGAAGGGGAAAATGCCGTTCAGCGTTACCGCGACCTGATGGGGCTGACCAATCCCGAGCAAGCCCTGGCCGGTACCCTGCGTGCCTGCTTCGGCGAGAGCATCGACCGCAACGCGGTGCACGGTGCCGACAGCTTTGCCTCTGCCCAGCGTGAAATCGCTTACTTCTTCAGCGAAAACGAGCTCTGCTCCCGCGACTAATCTCGTGACTGATGCCTGCAAGGGAGCTTCGGCTCCCTTTGTTGTTTTCGCCGTTTACGCAATATCCCTCTATTCTCCAGGTGGAAAGCCAGACCCATTATTTGTACAATGCCGCCCCCTGACGTCGTCAGCCAATAATTGATGAAGTGTTTGAACTGAGGCCATTGATGAGCGAAACAAAAATCAACCTGCTGGATCTTGATCGGGATGCCATGCGTGCCTTTTTCGTCGAACTGGGCGAGAAGCCATTCCGGGCAGATCAGGTAATGAAGTGGATCTATCACTTTGGGTGTGATGATTTCGATCAGATGACCAACGTCAACAAGGTGCTCAAAGAGCGCCTCAAGGCGATCGCCGAGATCAAGGCGCCCGAGATCAGCCGCGAGCAGCGTTCTGCCGATGGCACTATCAAGTGGGCCCTGCAGGTGGGTGATCAGGAAGTAGAAACCGTCTACATCCCGGAAGATGACCGCGCGACCCTCTGCGTCTCCTCTCAAGTCGGCTGTGCGCTGGAGTGCAAATTCTGCTCGACCGCCCAGCAAGGCTTTAACCGTAACCTGAAAGTCTCCGAGATCATCGGTCAGGTGTGGCGTGCGGCCCGCGTGGTCGGTGGCAAGCGCCCCATCACCAACGTGGTGATGATGGGGATGGGCGAGCCGCTGCTCAACTTGGCCAACGTGGTGCCCGCCATGCGTCTGATGATGGATGACTACGGTTTTGGCATCTCCAAGCGCCGGGTGACCATCTCCACCTCTGGCGTGGTACCTGCGCTGGACAAGCTGGGCGACCAGATCGACGTGGCGCTGGCTATCTCTCTGCATGCCCCGAACGACAAGCTGCGTTCCGAGATCATGCCGATCAACGACAAGTACAACATCGAGGAGTTCCTCGCCGGTGTCCGTCGTTACCTCGAGAAGTCCAACGCCAACGGTGGTCGAGTGACCGTCGAGTATGTGCTGCTCGATCATATCAATGACGATATGCAGCATGCTCACGAGCTGGCCAAGGTACTCAAGGACACCCCGAGTAAGATCAACCTGATCCCGTTCAACCCCTTCCCGGGCAACCCTTACGGCAAGCCGAGCAACAGCCGTATCGATCGCTTCTCCAAAGTGCTGATGGAGTACGGTTTCACCGTGATCGTCCGCAAGACCCGTGGCGATGACATCGACGCCGCCTGTGGTCAGCTGGTGGGTGACGTAATTGACCGTACCAAGCGAACTATCAAAAATCGGATGCAACAGGATGGGATTTCCGTCAAAATGGTTTAAATGCTAAGCCATTGTATAGACAGGGAATGGATACACGTACATTGATCGTAGTGGCAGCGCTCTGCGCGCTGCCTGGCTGTGTGACCGAGACCACTTACGCTGGCCAGAATTCGACCCAGCGTGAAGTGGGCCCCGACCTCAAGGCGGCAGCCCAGACCCGTCTCGACCTGGGTATTCAGTACCTGCGTCAGGGCAATGCCGAGCAGGCCAAGTTCAATCTTGACCGCGCCCTCCAATATGACTCCTCCAATCCTCAGGTGCAGATCGGTTTTGCCTACTTTTACCAGAAGGTAGGGGATTTCAAGGCAGCCGAAACTCATTACAAGAACGCCCTTGCCATGGATCCGTCCAATGCTGACGCAATGAACAACTATGGTGCCTTCCTCTGTGATCGCGGCCGTTATGACGAGGCAGATCAAGCGTTCAACCAGGCGGTTATTCAGCCAGGCTATGTAAAAATTGCCGATACCTATGAAAATGCGGCACTTTGTGCGCTGCAAAATCGCAGAAATGATAAAGCAGGCGAGTACTATCGCCTGGCCTTGGGGTATAATCCCCGCAATCCAGGGTTATTGCTGGACTTGGCCGAGCTTTCCATGAAAGATGGCAAGCTGCCTGATGTGCAGTCCTACCTCGCCCGTTTTGCCGATGTGTCAGACGAGAATGAGGAGAGTCTCTGGTTGAGACTGCGACTGGCACAGGCGATGGACAAGCCGGCATTACTTCACCAATTCGGGACTGAGCTGGTAAGGCAATATCCCACTTCGCAACAAGCCAAGCGTTATTTAGCCAATGACTATTGAACAGCCACACGATATCCAAGACGACTCCCAGGCAGCAGGCCCAGGCCAATTGCTGCGCAACGCCCGTGAACAGCTTGGCTGGACACGAGAACAGGTTGCGTCCCGCATTCACCTTCGTCTGACCCTGATCGCCGCTATCGAATCGGATACCTACGACAAGCACACGTCCCATACCTTTATCCGGGGCTATCTGCGTACCTATGCCAAGCTGGTCGGGATCCCCGAAGAGACCATTTTGGCCGCATACGACAAGCTGGGTCTGACGCCGCCCGATAATATCGACATGCAGAGCTTCTCCCGTCGCTCCCGCCAGCAAGCCAACGATAGTCGGCTCAAGGTGGTGACCTGGCTGGTGATCCTGGTGTTGATTGCGCTCTCGGTCGCCTGGTGGTGGCAGAGTACCGCACGTCGCTCCGCCGGTGATGAAGCCCTGGCTGCCACCGAGATGAGTGCGACCAGCTCGACCCCGGCTGCGCCCGCTATCACGCCGCCCGATGCGATCAATACCGATGCGGTGGAAGGGGTGACTGTCGCGCCTGCCGCCACTGACGTGACTGCCCCAGCGGTGGTTTCCGAGGCGAGCGCCACGCTGGCACCGGCCTCTGCTGCCGTGGCCCCGACCGATGTCAGCGCTGATGTCGGCACGGTGGCCGATGTTGCGGTATCCGGCGCCAATGGCACCGAATCTAATGAGGCTGTCGTTGATCCTGCGACGGCACCGCAACTGAAGATGAGCTTCACCGCCGATTGCTGGCTGGATGTGAAGGATGCCAACGGCAAGACCCTGTTCAGTGGTCTGAAGAAGGCCAACGACGAGCTGGTGCTGGAAGGCGCCGAGCCCCTGAAGTTCATCATTGGCGCGCCGATGGCCGTCAAGCTTGACTACAAGGGGCAGTCGTTTGATATGAGCCGTTACAACAACGGTCGTACTGCCCGCTTCTCACTGCCGCAGGAGTAACCTGTTTCTCATGTCTTCTCACGAATCTCCCATCATTCGTCGTAAATCCAGACAGATCATGGTTGGTAATGTACCGGTTGGGGGCGATGCCCCCATTACCGTGCAGACCATGACCAACACCAAGACCACCGATGTCGCCGCCACCGTCGAGCAGATCCAGCGGATCGAGCGGGTCGGCGCCGATATCGTCCGTGTCTCCGTGCCCACCATGGAAGCGGCGGAAGCGTTCCGGCTCATCAAACAGCAGACCCGCATTCCCATCGTCGCCGATATCCACTTCGACTACCGCATCGCCCTGAAAGTGGCCGAGTACGGTGCCGACTGCCTGCGTATCAACCCGGGCAACATCGGCAACGAGCAGCGGGTGCGTTCGGTGGTCGATTGCGCGCGCGACCTCAATATCCCGATCCGTATCGGGGTCAATGGCGGGTCGCTGGAGAAAGATATTCAGGAGAAGTACGGCGAGCCAACCCCCGAAGCGCTGGTAGAATCTGCCATGCGTCACGTGGACTATCTCGATCGCCTCGACTTCCAGGATTTCAAGGTGAGCGTCAAGGCATCCGATGTGTTCCTGGCGGTCGGTGCCTATCGCCTGCTGGCCAAACAGATTGAGCAGCCGCTGCACCTTGGCATCACCGAAGCGGGCGGTTTCCGTGCCGGCGCGGTGAAGTCAGCCATCGGTCTGGGCATGCTGCTCACCGACGGCATCGGCGATACCCTGCGTATCTCGCTGGCGGCGGATCCGGTGGAGGAGGTGAAGGTCGGTTTCGATATCCTCAAATCCTTGCGCATTCGCTCCCGTGGCATCAACTTTATCGCCTGTCCCTCCTGCTCACGGCAGGAGTTCGATGTGATCGCCACCGTCAACGCATTGGAAGAGCGGCTCGAAGACATTATCACCCCGATGGATGTCTCCATCATCGGTTGCGTGGTGAATGGCCCGGGCGAAGCGCTGGTCTCTGATCTTGGTCTGGCAGGGGCTGCCAACAAGAGTGCCTTCTATGAAGGGGGCCTGCGGGTCGATCGGCTCGACAACAAGGATCTCATTCCGGTGCTGGAGCGACGCATTCGCGCCCGGGCCGCCATGATGGATCCCGCCAACCGGATCCTGATGGACAAGGATTGAGCAAATCGGGGCCACACTGGGTGGCCCTTTTTCCAGGTGACTGATTTTAAATCCCGCATCCGGATTCCCTGATTTTACCTTGGGGGGGAAAATCCCTATAATGCGGCCAAATTTTACCTCTTTTTCTCGAGTATCAACGTGGCAAAACAGATCCAAGCTATTCGCGGTATGAATGATTGCCTGCCGGAGCAGAGCCCGGTATGGCAGAAGGTTGAACAGATCCTGCGCCAGGTCGTTGCCAGCTATGGCTACAGCGAAGTGCGCATGCCGATTGTCGAGCAGACTCATCTGTTCAAGCGCGCCATCGGTGAAGTGACCGACGTGGTCGAAAAAGAGATGTACACCTTTGAAGACCGCAACGGCGACAGCCTGAGCCTGCGTCCGGAAGGGACCGCCAGCTGCGTCCGTGCCGGTATCGAACACGGTCTGCTCTACAACCAGGAACGCCGGATGTGGTACATGGGCCCCATGTTCCGTCACGAGCGTCCCCAGAAGGGCCGTTACCGCCAGTTCCACCAGTTCGGTGTCGAGCTGTTTGGCATCAACGGGCCGGATATTGACGCAGAACTGATCATGCTGACCCACCGCCTGTGGCGTCTGTTTGGCATAAGCGAGCATGTCACTCTGCAGCTCAACACCCTGGGCCAGAGCGCCGAGCGCGCCGCTTACCGCGATGCGCTGGTGGCCTATCTGGAGCAGTACAAGGATCAGCTGGACGAAGAGAGCCAGCGCCGGATGTACAGCAACCCGCTGCGGGTGCTCGACTCCAAGGATGAAAAAGTACAGGCCATCCTGGTGGGTGCTCCGCGTCTGTTCGACCATCTGGGCGAAGAGAGCCTGGCCCACTTCGAGGGGCTCAAGCGCCTGCTCGAGTCTGCCGGTATCAAATACGAAGTGAACGAGCGTCTGGTGCGTGGTCTTGACTACTACAACCTGACCGTGTTCGAGTGGGTCACCAGCAGTCTGGGTGCCCAGGGCACCGTCTGTGCCGGTGGCCGCTATGACGGTCTGGTGGAGCAGCTCGGTGGTCAACCGACCCCGGCCGTGGGCTTTGCCATGGGCATGGAGCGTCTGGTGCTGATGCTGGAGACCCTCGAGCTCAACGCCGATATCCGCCCAGCGGTGGATGTCTATCTGGCGATGGTGGGCGAGGGGACCGAGCAGGCTGGCTTCCAGTTGGCCGAGCGTCTGCGCGATGCCCTGCCGGACTTGCGCCTGATGAGCCACTGCGGTGGTGGCAACTTCAAGAAACAACTCAAACGTGCCGACAAGAGCGGCGCGGCAATCGCCCTGATCCTTGGTGAAACCGAGGTGCAAAACGGGGAGATCACTATCAAATATCTGCGTGGTCAGGCCGAGCAACAGACCGTCAAGGTTGACGCCGCCATTGCCCTGCTGGCAGCCAAAGGAGAGTAAGCTGTGGAAGTCTATACCACCGAAGAACAACAGGTTGAGGTTATCAAGGAGTGGTGGAAAGAGAACGGAACCTCGGTGATTGCCGGGACCGTGATCGGTCTGGTCGGTCTGTTCGGCTGGCGCTATTACAACCAGCATCAGCAAGAGACCATGGAGGCCTCCTCCCAGGCTTACAATCAGGTGATTGAACAGCTGGCCAAGGGCGATGCAGCCGGTTTCGAGCAGGCACAGCAGTTTGTCACCACCAACAAGGGTGACTCCTACGCCGAGCTGGCCGCTCTGCAACTGGCTGCCGCTGCCGTCAAGGCGGGCAAGCTGGATCTGGCTGTCGAGCAGCTGGATCTGGTGGCCACCACAGGTGACGAGAGTATTCGCCCCATCGCGGCCCTGCGTCTGGCCCGTGTGCTGAATGATCAGGGCAAGGCGGACGAAGCGCTGGCCAAGCTGGCGACCATCCAGAATGACGCCTTCAAAGCGCAGGTAGCCGAAGCCCGTGGCGATGTGCTGCAAAAGCAGGGCAAGACCGAAGAGGCCCGTGATGCCTATCAGGCGGCGGCCGATGCCGGCGGCCTGCAGGGGAGCGCCGAGCTCAAGCTGAAAATGGACGATCTGGCCCTGCCGGCCGTTGCGACTGGTGAGGCACCGGATGCGTAATCTATTCAAGATGGTAGCGCTGGGGGCTGCGGTCTCCTTCGCTCTGCAGGGTTGCTCCCTGTTCAGTTCGGAAGAGGATCTCAACCCGATGGCACCGCTGCCCGTGGTTGAATCTGCCTTCTCCGCCGACACCGCATGGTCATCTACCGTGGGTGATGGCATCGGTGACTTCTACTCCCAGCTCAAGCCGGTGGTGGAAGAGGATCGCATCTATGCGGCCGCCCGTGATGGTGATGTCACCGCGTTCGATCGGGCCAGTGGCGATCGCCTCTGGACCGTCGATCTGGCTGACCTGCCGGTCAATGCCGACAAGCGCAGCGCCCGCCTCTCCGGTGGTCTGGTCTCCCGTTACGGCAAGCTGTTCCTCGGCTCCGAGAACGGGGTGGTCTACGCCCTGAACGAAGAGAACGGTGAAGTGCTGTGGCAGACCAATGTGCCCGGCGAAGTGGTGGCGAGCCCTGCGGTGGAAGATGGCCGCGTGGTGGTGCTGACCACCTCCGGTCGCCTGATTGCCCTCGATACTGACGAAGGCAAGCTGCAGTGGTCGCTCTCCGAAGAGCAGCCGCCGCTGACCCTGCGCAGTGCCGGTGCGCCGGTGATCACCAACGGCGCCGTGATTTACGGCCGTGCTGATGGCAAGGTGGGCATTGCCCTGCTGAGCAACGGCCAGCCGGTGCGTCAGTCCAAGGTGGCTGATGCCCGCGGTGCTACCGAACTGGACCGTATGGTCGACGTCGATGCTAGCCCGCTGATCGCCGGTGATGAGCTCTATGCCATCGCCTACAACGGCCAGCTGATGGCTCGCAAACTGATGACCGGCGACGAAGTGTGGAAGCGCAAGTATTCCGGCTATCGCGACCTGGCGATGACCGGCAATGCCATTGTGCTGACCGACAGCCGCAGCCATCTGTTTGCGGTCGATCGTCGCAACGGTCTGGAGCTGTGGTCCAACACCCAGCTGGAGAATCGTACCGTCACTGCACCTGTCATCTTCGGTGACTATGTGGTGGTGGGTGATGTGGAAGGATACCTGTATTGGCTTGATCGTACCGACGGTACCATCAAGGCGATGCAGCAGCTCGATAGCAGTGGCCTCTACGCCGCCCCGCTGGTGGATGGCGAGACCCTGTATGTGCAGAGCCGTGACGGCAAGTTGTACGCCCTCAAGCGTCCTTGATCGTCCGATAATGTGAATATCCGGCTCCTGGTCTTCGGACCCGGAGCCTTTGTCGTCTTGAGAATGAGGCTTTTATGACTCCTGTAGTAGCCCTGGTGGGCCGCCCCAACGTGGGGAAATCCACCCTGTTTAACCGCTTGACCCGTACTCGGGATGCCCTGGTTGCCGATTTTCCCGGTCTGACCCGGGACCGTAAATACGGTCAGGCGAAGTTGGGCGAGCTGGAATTTATCGTGGTCGATACCGGCGGTATCGATGGTACCGAAGAGGGGATCGAGCTGAAGATGGCCGAGCAATCCCTGCTGGCCATCGAAGAAGCGGACGTCGTGCTGTTCATGGTGGATGCCCGTGCCGGTCTGACCGCGGCGGATCAAGCCATCGCCGAACACCTGCGCAAGGCCCACAAGAAGGTATTTCTGGTGGCCAACAAGACCGATGGCATCGATGGTGATTCCGCGGTTTCCGAGTTCTATGGTCTGGCGCTGGGCGAGGTCTACCAGATCGCGGCCGCCCACGGTCGTGGCGTGCTGAGCCTGCTGGAACTGGCCCTGGCTCCCCATCTGGAGACCCTGGTCGAAGCCGCTACCGATGAAGATGCGCAGGATGAGGAAGAGGAGGACTTCGACGAAGAAGCCCTGCTGCGCATGGTAGCTGCCGGTGATCTGGACACCCGGGAAGATACCAAAGAGACCCCGTTTGCCGACCTGCCTATCAAGTTTGCCATCGTCGGTCGTCCCAACGTCGGTAAATCGACCCTGACCAACCGCATGCTGGGTGAAGATCGGGTCATCGTCTATGACATGCCCGGCACCACCCGCGACTCCGTCTACATTCCGATGGAGCGTGACGAGCAGAAGTACGTCATTATCGATACCGCCGGTGTGCGTCGTCGTGGCAAGGTGCACGAGACGGTGGAGAAGTTCTCCGTCATCAAAACCCTGAAAGCCATCGAAGATGCCAACGTTTGCCTGCTGGTGATCGACGCCCAGGAGACCATCACCGATCAGGATTTGAGCATCCTCGGCTTCGTGCTCCACTCCGGCCGCTCCGTGGTGCTGGTGGTGAACAAGTGGGATGGCCTGGATCAGAAGGTGAAAGAGGATGTGAAGAACGAGCTGGATCGTCGCTTGGGCTTCATCGACTTCGCGCGCGTCCACTTCATCTCCGCCCTGCACGGCAGCGGTGTTGGCCACCTGTTTGAATCCATTCAGGAGGCTTACCAGTCCGCCACCCGTCGTACCAGCACGGCGATGCTGACCCGCATCATGCAGATGGCGCAGGAAGATCACCAGCCGCCGATGGTCAACGGTCGCCGCGTCAAGCTCAAGTACGCCCACGCCGGTGGCTACAACCCGCCGCGCATCGTGATCCACGGCAACCAGCTGAACGATTTGCCGGATTCCTACAAGCGTTACCTGATGAACTACTTCCGCAAGTCCCTCAAGATCATGGGCTCGCCGATCCGGGTCGAGTTCCAGGAGTCGGTCAACCCGTTTGAAGGCAAGAAGAACACCATGACCCTGAGTCAGGAACGTCAGCGCAAACGCCTGCTGAAAATGAAGAAGAAATAAGTCCTTGCGGCTGCCCTCACCGGCAGCCGCTTTGTTATTCCCCCTGCCGTGGCGTGATGTCCGGCGGGGAGGGGAACCCGCCATGGGCAAGCCCATCGCAGGTTCACTTTATGAGGAGTCGTCAATGGAAGCGCTGCTTTGCCCATCATGCCAGGCTGAACTGGATACCCGCAGCAAGGAACAGACCTGTGGTCAGTGCCAGGCCCCTGTTCGCGTCACGGCCATCTGTCCCATCTGCCAGCAGGAGCTGGAGCGTCTCAAGGCGTGCGGTGCGGTGGATTACTTCTGCAACCACTGCAACTCGCTGATCTCCAAACGGACGGTACAGTTCAAGGCGGCGCTGGTGTAAGACGGTAGTCAGGTGAGAAAGAAGATAAAAAAACCCGGCGAATGCCGGGTTTATGCTGTGTGCTCTGCAATAAGCAGGGTATAGGATCGATTTCTGCGCCACAGGTTGCGCTTGATGTCATTAAGCTTGAGTTTGCGTCTGGGGCTCCAGCTGCACTTCGCTTTTCTGACCAGACTGATTTTTCTACGTTTTTGCATCTTGGTCTCCTCCCAACTGGGTGGCCGTCCCGGCCTTGGGTCATTGATGGAGCCCATCCGAAATTGCTGTTATTTAATCTCTCAACATAATGAAAACAATGCGATTTCGGATAGGCTCCGATGTGAATCGATGGTAACAGAGAAATTTGTGTGAAAACAGCCGAATAATGGCTGGTTAGCGCAAGGTGATCTGATTGACCACCTCGGCGATGATGGTGGGACGCTCGGCCAGCTCCGGCTCGCTGTCGTTGTCGAGACTCTCCCGCTGGTGCGCCTTCTGTTGCTCGTTGTCGAGCCACAGCAGGCTCTGGTAGTACTGGCGCACGTTGTTGACATAGTTGCGCGCCTCGCTGCCACGGGCATAGCCGTAACGCACCTTGCGATGCCAGCGCGCCTGTTGCAGCAGCGGCAGCACCTCTTTCACGTCGCTCCAGGCGTCGGGATTCTTGCCAAGATCCTTGGCCAGGCGGCGGGCATCCATCATGTGGCCGTAACCGATGTTGTAGGCGGTGAGGGCAAACCACACCTTCTCGTCATCGGGCACCGAATCCGGCACCTTCTCCATCATCTGTTGCAGATAGAGGGAGCCCCCCTTGATGCTCTCTTCCGGATGGAGCCGGTCGTTGACCCCCATCGCCTTGGCGGTGGGCTCGGTCAGCATCATCATGCCGCGCACGCCGGTGTAGGAGCGGGCCTGCGGGTCCCAGTGGGACTCCTGATAGCTGATGGCGGCGAGCAGGCGCCAGTCGATATTCTTGGCGTGAGTCTGGAACAGTGGCTGGTATTTGGGCAGCAGGCTCTTGGCGCGCTTGAGGAAGGTGCGGGTATCGACAAAGTCGAAGTTCTGCACGTGGCCGAAGTACTTCTCGTCCAGTTTGGCGATGGCACCATCCATGAAGCGCTGACCGAAGAAGTCGATCACGCTGGCATAGAGGCTGTCATCGGGCAGCTTGCTCATGGCCCAGGCGACGGTCTGCTTCTGGGCCAGGGTCAGCCCCTCGGTGAGCTCCGGGTAGTAGCGCTGGGTACGGGCCAACACGGTATCCTGCACCACCGTGTAGTCAATCTTGCCATCCACCACCTGCTTGAGCAGCTCCTCCACATCGGCATTGTGGCTGGTGCTCCACGTCAGTGCCGGATTCTCCTTGCTCATCTCTTTGAGCAGGTCTTCTCCGGTGGAGCCGGCAGCAACGACCAGTTTGCCCTTGATGTCGTTCAACGAAGCCGGCTTGGGTTTGCCGTTACGGTAGACCAGCTTGGGGGAGACCTGATAGAAGCCCGGGCCAAAGCGAAACAGCTCGCGTCGCTCGGGGGTGACCATGATGGCGGCGGCGGCCAGATCGAGTTTGCCCTTCTTGAGCAGGGCGACCAGTTCGTCAGTGGTGTCGACCGGGATGATGGTGAGTTTCACCCCCAACCAGTCGGCATAGTTTTGCGCCAGCTCGTAATCGAACCCCTGGGCGAGGTCATCACGCTGGTAATAAGAGGTGGGACCATAGATGGTGCCAACCCGGATCTCGCCTCGCTGGCGGATCTGCTCCAGCTGGCTCGAGGGGCTATAGAAGTCGCAGCCAACTAGCGTCAGCGTCAACAACAGCCCGATAAACAGTCGAAAAATGCAGCGCAAGTAGGTGAGTACCTTTGTTGAAAAAATCGGCATTTGTCAAAAAAGAGGCACCTTTATACCAGAGAGTGTGCGCAGAGTCACACTGCACGAAGTGAGAAAAACGTTTGTCCGGCGTGAGCCAGATCCCTATAATACGCGCGTCTCAATTCCCCCCCACTTTAAAACTTGGTGAGAAAGGTCATATGGATATCTTGCGTGGTGCCCCAGCACTGTCTGATTTTCGTGTCCAAAAACTGCTGCAACGCTTCGCACAGATGAGAAATGAGAGTGGTACGGAGAGTGGAGTAGAGAGCGGAGTAGAAATAGAGGATGTCTATGCCGAGTATGTGCACTTTGCCGAGCTGACAAGCCCCCTCTCTCCCCCCGAGCGAGCGACCTTGGGCCAGCTCTTGCGCTACGGCCCGACCATCCCCGAACACACCCCCAGCGGTCAGCTGTTTCTTGTTACCCCCCGCCCCGGCACTATCTCCCCCTGGTCTTCCAAAGCAACCGACATCGCCCACAACTGCGGCCTGAAACAGGTCAAGCGGCTGGAGCGCGGTATTGCCTATTACCTGACGATGAAGGGTGAGCCTAGCGCCGCCCAGCGCCGCGCCATTGCCGCCGTGCTGCATGATCGGATGATGGAAGTGGTGTTTGCCGAGATGAGCGAAGCTGCCGCCCTGTTTGCTCACCACGAGCCGCGCCCCTTCACCCAGGTGGATGTGCTGGGCGGTGGCCGCGCCGCCTTGGCCGAGGCCAACGTGGCGCTCGGTCTTGCGCTGGCCGACGACGAAATCGACTATCTGGTAGAGAATTTCACCAAGTTGGGTCGCAACCCCAACGACATCGAGCTCTATATGTTCGCCCAGGCGAACTCCGAGCACTGCCGTCACAAGATCTTCAATGCCGACTGGACCATCGATGGCGAGCAGCAGCCCAAGTCGCTGTTCAAGATGATCAAGAACACCTTCGAGCAGACGCCGGACTATGTCCTCTCTGCCTATAAAGACAACGCCGCCGTGATGGAAGGGAGCCAGGGTGGCCGCTTCTTCCCGAGCCCAGCCAATGGCGAGTACCAGTATCACCAGGAGCAGGTCGACATCCTGATGAAGGTGGAGACCCACAACCACCCGACCGCCATCTCCCCGTTCCCGGGGGCGGCCACCGGCTCCGGCGGCGAAATCCGCGACGAGGGTGCCACCGGTCGCGGTGCCAAGCCCAAGGCGGGTCTGGTCGGTTTCTCCGTCTCCAACCTGCGGATCCCCGGCTTCGAGCAGCCCTGGGAGCAGGATTTCGGCAAGCCGAGCCGCATCGTCAGTGCCTTTGACATCATGCAGGAGGGGCCGCTCGGCGGCGCCGCGTTCAACAACGAGTTCGGCCGTCCGGCCATTCTCGGTTACTTCCGTACCTTCGAAGAGGAGGTGCCGAGCCACAACGGCGTCGAGGTGCGTGGCTACCACAAACCCATCATGCTGGCAGGCGGTATCGGCAACATCCGCACCGAACATGTCCAGAAAGGGGAGATCCCGGTCGGGGCTGCGCTGATCGTGCTGGGCGGCCCGGCGATGAACATCGGTCTGGGCGGCGGTGCGGCATCCTCCATGGCCTCCGGCCAGTCAGCCGAAGATCTCGACTTTGCCTCGGTGCAGCGTGACAACCCCGAGATGGAGCGCCGTTGCCAGGAGGTGATCGACCGCTGCTGGCAGCTGGGGGACGACAACCCCATCGTCTTTATCCACGATGTGGGGGCGGGCGGTCTCTCCAACGCCATGCCGGAGCTGGTCAACGACGGTGAGCGTGGCGGTCGCTTCGATTTGCGCGCCATCCAGAGCGACGAGCCGGGCATGAGCCCGCTGGAGATCTGGTGCAACGAATCCCAGGAGCGTTACGTGCTGGCGGTAGCGCAGGACAAGCTGCCGCTGTTCAAGGCCCTGTGCGAGCGCGAGCGCGCTCCTTATGCCGTGATCGGCACCGCGACCCAAGAGAAGCATCTGACCCTCTCTGACAGCCACTTTGACAATCAGCCCATCGATCTGCCGCTGGACGTGCTGCTCGGCAAGGCGCCCAAGATGCACCGCGACGTGGTGACCCTGCCTGCGCAAGGTAAAGCGCTCCAGCTCGATGGCATCACCCTGAGTGACGCGGCCGAGCGGGTACTGCGCCTGCCGACCGTGGCGGAGAAATCCTTCCTGATAACCATCGGCGATCGCAGCGTGACAGGTCTGGTTAACCGCGACCAAATGGTTGGCCCCTGGCAGATCCCGGTGGCCGATTGCGCTGTCACCGCCGCCACCTACGACAGCTACCACGGTGAAGCCATGTCGATGGGCGAGCGCACGCCGGTCGCGCTGCTCTCCCACGCCGCCTCTGCCCGTATGGCGGTCGCGGAAGCGCTCACCAACCTGGCGCCAACTCACATCGGGTCACTGAAGCGGGTCAAGCTCTCCGCCAACTGGATGGCCGCTGCCGGTCACCCGGGTGAGGATGCCGGCCTCTATGAGGCGGTCAAGGCGGTGGGCGAGGAGCTCTGCCCGGCCCTTGGCATCACCATACCGGTGGGCAAGGATTCCATGTCCATGAAGACCTGCTGGCAGCAGGATGGCAAGGAGCAAAGCGTCACCTCGCCGCTCTCCCTGCTCATCTCCGCCTTTGCCCGGGTTGAGGATGTGCGTAACACAGTCACGCCGCAGCTGCGTACCGATCTCGGTGAAACCGACCTTATCCTCATCGACCTTGGCAACGGCAAGCAGCGCCTCGGCGCCTCGGCGCTGGCACAGGTCTATCGCCAGCTGGGCGACAAGGCGCCGGATCTCGACAATCCGGTCCAGCTCAAGGGCTTCTTCAACGCCATTCAGGCGCTGGTGGCCGATCGCAAGCTGATCGCCTATCACGACCGCTCTGACGGCGGCCTGTTCGTCACCCTGACCGAAATGGCGTTTGCCGGCCACTGCGGCCTCGACATCCAGCTCGATCGCATCGGCGGCGAGCTGCTGCCGGCGTTGTTCAACGAAGAGCTGGGCGCCGTCATTCAGGTACGTCGTGAAGATAAAGAGGCGGTGATGACCCTGCTGGCCGGTCACGGTCTGGCGGCTTGCTCTCACGTGCTTGGCACGGTGCGCGAAGGGGATCTCATCACCTTGCAGCGGGGCGGTCAGGAGGTCTATCGTGCCAGCCGTACCACCCTTCGCACCATCTGGGGCGAGACCAGCTGGCAGATGCAGCGCCTGCGCGACAACCCCGAGTGTGCCGACAGTGAGCACGCGGCCCGTCAGGACGCAGCCGATCCTGGCCTGCAGGCCAAGCTCAGCTACAACCCGTCCGAGGATGTGGCTGCCCCCTATATCGCCCGTGGTGTCTCCCCCCGTCTGGCGGTGCTGCGCGAGCAGGGAGTCAACTCCCACGTGGAGATGGCGGCGGCGTTCGACCGTGCCGGTTTCGCGGCGGTGGATGTGCACATGAGCGACATTCTCTCCGGTCGTATCAAGCTGGAGGAGTTCCAGACCCTGGTGGCCTGTGGCGGCTTCTCCTACGGTGACGTGCTGGGGGCGGGTGAAGGCTGGGCCAAGTCCATCCTGTTCAACGACAACGCCCGCGAACAGTTCCAGCGCTTCTTCGAGCGTGGCGATACCCTCTCTCTGGGTGTCTGCAACGGTTGCCAGATGATGTCCAACTTGCGAGACCTCATCCCGGGTGCCGATCTGTGGCCGCGCTTTGTGCGCAACCGCTCCGAGCGCTTCGAGGCACGCTTCAGTCTGGTAGAGGTGCAAGACTCTCCGTCCGCCTTCTTTGCCGGCATGGCAGGCTCCGTGATGCCGATTGCCGTTTCCCATGGGGAAGGGCGTGTCGAGGTGCGCGATGCCGCTCACCTGAGCGCACTGCAAGCCAGCGGTCTGGTGGGGCTGCGTTTCGTGGATAACCGTGGCAGCGTGACCGAGCAATACCCGGCCAACCCGAACGGCTCGCCGGATGGTATCACCGCCGTCACTACCACGGACGGTCGCGCCACCATCATGATGCCGCACCCGGAGCGGGTGTTCCGCACCGTGGCCAACTCCTGGCACCCGGACAACTGGGGCGAGGACGGCGCCTGGATGCGGATGTTCCGCAACGCCCGGGTCCGCCTGGGTTAATAGCGACAGCGCAAGCGCATAAAAACAGAAACCGGCCAAATTTGGCCGGTTTTTTTAGGCGCTGTCCCAATTACGTGTTGAAAGGCTAATCTTGAAGTAGGCCATCACCTTGAGGTCTACCATCATGGATACCCC